>JALNXR010000211.1 GCA_023230265.1 Bacteroidales bacterium
TTCCAGTTCTCTAATAAATTACAGGTAGGGACTGTTAACAGTCAGGATCCAATTGTCTCTTTTAAAGATTATGTAAATGCAAATCCTTATTACTCAAAACTTGATGATAACGGTGAAAGATCCAAATGGCTGGAATATAACACCCTGTTTCAAGCACCAAATCCAATGTGGAATGACAATGTTGGCAGCAGAGATAAAAATAAGGAATTTAATTTTTCAAATTTTTTCATGGCAGAATACACTCCTCTCCAATTCTTTAAAATCAGGGCCAGATTCGGTATAACTTACTCTACAGGGGAGACAGATAATTTTATCTCACCTAATGATACGCGTTACGACACAGAAGATATACTCAATAAAGGAGCTTATTATTATAGAAACTCCAAAAGCTCCAAGGTGGAAGGAGAACTTACGGCCACATACGCAAAGTTGATAAAGAATCATAGGATTAACCTTGTGTTGGGAGGGAACCTGAATTCTCAAAACTCACTCAATCAGGGATATACAGTCAAAGGATTCCCCCAGGGAGATTTTACTTATCCCTCTTTCTCAAAAGGATTTCCTGAAGGCGGGTCCCCTGTTTATGTACAGGCACAATCCAGGAGTATAAGTGGATTTTTCAATGGGGGTTACTCATACAACGACAGATATAATATGGATTTGAGTTACCGGTTAAATGGTTCATCAGTATTCGGCACGACTAAACAATTTTCCGGAACCTGGTCCATGGGCCTGGCCTGGAATCTACATAAGGAATCATTTATAAACAAGAATTTTCAGGGGATTAAAATGCTAAAAATAAGAGGATCTATAGGCAACCCGGGAAATCAGAACTTTTCTTCTTATATGACTTTAACCACTTATAAATTTAATTTTAATGTAATCAACTATTTCGGGTTGAGCAGCATTATCAGTTCATTGGGGAATCCCGATTTAAAATGGCAAAAGACATTGGATAAAAATATTGGTTTTGATATGACAATTATGAATAATAGACTAAACATAATTGCAGATTATTATCATAAAACAACGGATCCTCTTCTGGTATCCATAGAAGTGCCCTCTTCTGCCGGTGTTACGCTGGCATATACAAATCTGGGCAATCAGGTTACTAAGGGTTTTACTGCAACGATGCAGTATTATTTAATTTATAAACTGGAAAACAGGTTTACCTGGAATGTCAGGGCAAATATCCGTTCTTATAAATCTCAGTTGGGCGACCTTGGTAACAGTCTGAATGAAATGAATAAGTTAGGTCAGAACAATAATTCTTTACAGAGATACTATGACGGTGCAGATCCTGAAGCGTTATGGGCAGTCCGTTCTGCAGGCATAGATCCATCAACCGGAAGGGAGATTTACTATACAAAAGAAGGAGCCTATACTTATGATTACAGTTATGATAACGAGGTAGTAATCGGGAACTCGCGACCAAAAATTGAAGGAATTCTGGGGAGCTCTTTAAATTATAAAGGATTCAGCATAAACTTTGATTTCAGATATCGTGCCGGGTGTTATTCATTTAATAATGCATTATTCAGCAAAGTTGAGAACATAAGTTCCTCCGGTTTAAACTATAATCAGGATAAACGGGCTTTGTATGAAAGATGGAAAGAGCCGGGAGATATAGCTAAATTTAAAGATATTGCCAATTCTTTGAGTACTCCCATGTCATCCAGATTCATTCAAAGAGATAATTCAATAACATTAGAATCCTTACGTATCGGATATGAGTTTTATGGTAAAAAACTGAAAGAGACACTTGGTATAGGCACTATAAAGATTAATGCTTACATGAATGATATTTTCCGGATATCTACGATAAAAGCAGAAAGAGGTATTACATATCCTTTTGCCCAATCGGTATCTTTTTCACTATCGTTAACCTTTTAAAATATTACACAATGAAAACCATATATATCTCTCTACTAATCTGTGCATTTGCAGGTTTTACATTACAATCATGTTCGGATTGGCTCTCCTTGCAACCAATAGACAGGCAGACAGTGGAACAATTATTTTCGACAAAGGAAGGTTTCTACACAGCACTTAATGGAGTATATAATAACATTGGCTCCGATTATTTATATGGGAAGCAGCTATCCTGGGAGATGATTGATGTTATTGCCCAACGATATGCAATTAGCACAAACAATGATCTTGGAACAAAACAGGCATCATTTGACTATTCGGATGCGGCAGTGGCGTCCGGTATTGAAGCAATGTGGACAAAAGCATATAATACAATATTAAACTGCAATGTATTAATAAAAAATTGTGAAGAGAAAAAAGAAACAATTCTGACTTTAAGGGATTATTCTATAATAAAAGCTGAGTCATTGCTGGCAAGGGCATTTCTGCATTTTGATATGCTTCGTTGTTTTGGTCCGATATATGCGATAACCCCGGAGGGTATATCAATCCCTTACAATACTTTAAGTTACGCTTCAACATCACCTTTGCTGCCTGCAAATGAGGTAGTGGAAAAAGTATTGATTGATATTAATGAAGCAATTCAACTCCTTGAAACCAACGACCCGGTAATTTCCAACGGAGTAATGAACACACCCGGAACCGCCACTGAAGAATTTGAAGAAATTTACAGGTACAGGCAACTCCGGTTTAATTACTATTCGGCACTATTATTAAAATCCAGAGTTTTGCATTATTCAGGGGATGCCCCTAATGCACTGATAACTGCAAAAATGTTAATTGATGATCCCGTTGTAGCAACACATTTTCCATTTGTAGACCCTTCCAGACTTTTAGGGAACAGCTCTACTCCTGACAGGGTTTTTTCAACAGAAATGATATTTGGTATATATAACAAGGACAGAGGATTAATATTTAAAAATAATTTTTCTCCGGAGGGGACAACCACAAGACTTCTCCAGCCAAGATCTTCTTTTGTGGCTGCGAACCTGTTCCTTAATGAAACGCAGGATTATAGATACCAGTCTCAATGGGCTGCCTCCAACGCTATCGGCAACACGGATCCAATGTTTATTAAATATATGGATATATCAGATAATGAGTTGTTTTATGCAACGGTTTTCCCACTTATGAGAATTTCGGAGGCATACTATATTGCAGCAGAATGTGAAACAGATTTGGCCAATGCATACGGCTACCTTAATGTTATAAGAGAAAAACGAGGAGTAACTCCTTTGTCGGTAGTATCTGCATCGGATTTAAATACAAAATTGAATAATGAATACAACAGGGAATTTGCCGGTGAAGGACAGTTGTTCTTTTACTATAAGAGGAGAAATATAACAATCCCAAACGCACAGAACGGAAGAAATACATCTTCCTACTCTTTTAATGACGCCAGAGGAGTATTCCCTCTGCCGGAAAATGAAATGACCGTCAGATAGTAACGTTAATCTTATTGTTATGAAAAAAATAGAATTGATTCTTATAAGCGCCATCTTTCTTGCAGTTTCCTGCAGCGAAGAGCAATTGATCACATATCAGGGGGAGGCTGATGGGACTTCTGGAATATATTTTCAGAAGACAGCAAGCTACACTCTGGGGACGCCCAATGTTACATATACAGATTCAACTGAATACAGTTTTGCCGGTTTAAGTGCGGATATTTCAAGTGGGACAGTTAATGTTGTCGTAAGAACATTCGGGAATCTTTCAAATACCGACCGTCCTTTTATCGTTAGAGTTGTGAATGATCCGGTCCAGACAACTGCCGTTGAAGGTGTTGATTTTACGGTTGACTACACAAAATGTGTAATCGAAGCAGGAAAGTCAGAGACTTATATTCCGGTCACAGTAATGCGGTCCGAGCAATTGACAGAATCCTCCCTGAGAATAAAACTGATGTTGGAGGAGAATGAGTATTTTAAATTCCTTATAACAGAATATAAGGCTAATAATGTTTGGAATAAAACAGATAGGATGATTGATTCCCGTTATTATGTGATAAGGTTTACAGAAAAATCGACAACGCCTCGTTATTGGACCCTTCTGGGAACAAAATATTTTGGCACCTGGACACAGAGGAAGTACAAAGTGGTAAATGAAGTGGCCGGCTGGACTCCTGCTGACTGGAGCACTGCCGGACAGGCAGGAGGCAAGGTTGCCCTGGGCCGGTTTGATTTTGTAGCAATGATGGTAAAGGCCTATTTACAGCAGATGGCGGACAACGGAACTCCGGTGAAGGATGATGATGGTTCAAATATGCAGTTGCCCAGTCCATATATAGTAAACTATAACTAATTACTTAATTTTTACAGATATGAAAAACA
>JALNXR010000200.1 GCA_023230265.1 Bacteroidales bacterium
ATTGAGAATCGGGCTATAGGAACCTTTGAAGGTGCTCTCCGTGGACTCTCTCCCGGAACAATCGTTGCAGGTAGCGGTCAACCCGGAGAGGAAAACACAGTCAGACTAAGAGGTATCGGATCTCTTAATGCTGGAAATCAACCGCTTTATGTTATTGACGGAGTTGTTTGGGATCAGGTAAGCATGACAGGAAGTGACGAGACTACATCCAATCCTTTAAATGCTCTCAATCCATCCGACATTGCAACAATAACAATCCTCAAAGATGCTGCATCTGCGTCTCTTTATGGAAGCCGGGGTGCAAACGGTGTGATAGTGATAACAACCAAGCAGGGCAGGAGTAATGAGAATCTGAATTTTTCACTGAATATACAGTCTGGAGTCTCCTGGATGAATGCTAATGCAGAACTGGTAGATGGACAGGAGTATGCTGAACTATGGACAGAAGGTAAAATGAATTCATTTATCTATAAGCAGATAGGTATTGATAATTCCAGCTATTCAACAAATCAAAAGTATGCGGAATTGGTTAGTGAACTTAAGAAAATGTATCAGGATAAAGTGGGATATACCTATAAAGGAAAGAATTACAGTGAATGGATGAAACTGGCGCGTCAGGCTTTTAATGCAACTTTTGCGATGCCTACATCTGACGGAAGGTATAGAAATTACGACTATTTTGATGCCGACAGGGACAAACTTCCCAATACTGATTGGTTTAAAGAGGTCACCAGAATCGCTCCCTTCTCAAAAATCAATGCTTCACTACAGGGAGGTAATTCTGCTTTAAGGTATTTTTCATCAATGGAATACTATGATCAGCAGGGAACGATGATAAACTCGGAACTCAAAAGATATGCATATCGCGTTAAAATGTCACAGGATGATACCAAAAAATTGTTTAACTGGGGAACAAATCTGTATCTGTCACATACTTTGCAAACGGGTCCAATTATGGGAGTGGGGACAACAAACTATTTTGCAACCCCAACTTATGCAGCGCTTCTTCTCCCCTCTGTGGTTCCTTCTTATCTGGAAGATGGCAGTTACAATTTTTCTTTTCCAAATAATGTGCTTTCATCAACACACAATCCTGTTGCAAATTCATACGAGAGTGTAAACAGAAGGGGGCAAACCAGTATTTCCCCTCAAGCCTGGATTCAGCTCAATCTTACCGACTGGTTAAAATTTAAAAGTACAAACTCCATGTATTATGTGGGACTTAGGCGTCGCCAATATTATTCAAAAGAGTTCGGATCCGGAATTAAGTCAGACGGATATCTTACAGAAAGAGATGCCCACAGAACTAAGATTACCTCTACAAATATGCTATTTTTTAGCAAAAAAGTCCGTTCTCACTCATTTGATGTAACTCTCGGGGCAGAATTGGAAGATGTTAATTATAATTATGTTGAGACAATAGGAACAGGATTTATTGACGACTCTTTACCCTATTTGTCAAACGCCTCATCTCTTGATGGTTATTCCGGGAGCGGATATGATTATTCACTTTTCTCCCTGGTTAGCAAAGCAGACTATTCCTATAAGAACAAATACCTTCTTTCCGGGTCATTCCGACAGGATAGGAGTTCCAGGTTTGCTCCTGAGCACCGGGTAGGTAATTTCTGGTCTGTTTCCGGAGCATACAGACTCTCAAACGAAAGATTTATGAGAGGGATCAAATGGCTTTCAAACTTAAAATTAAAAGCAAGTTATGGGATAAACGGAACTCTTCCCACAAACTACTATCATTGGCAAAACCTTTTTCAGTCTACCGTTTACAACAATGCCCCCGGAGCTATATCGACATACATAAGTCAATATGGTCTATCATGGGAATCAAACAGAATTTGGAATGTTGGTGTGGAATTTGGTTTTTTGCGTGATAAAATACGGGCAACAGTAGAGTACTATAATCGTAAATCCAAAGATATGCTGATGGACCTCCCAATCTCATATACTTCCGGATACACGTCGATGCTTGTGAACACTGATGCAGGGATACATAACAGGGGATTTGAAATAGATATAAATGCAAATATTTTTGAAACACGGGATATTGCCTGGGATGTTAATCTAAATATGGCTACACTGGATGCCCGATACTATGGTCTTACATCACAGACTCTCGATCAATACAGCAGGCAACTGATGGCTAATGGAGAGAGAGTCTATTCCTGGTATTTGATGGAATATGGAGGAATTGACACAGAGACAGGCAGGCCTCTTTATGTTGCATATGATGATGAGGGGAACAAATATTTGTCCACAAGTTCTGCAGACACAGATTATTCTCTCACTCACAGCGGTCTTCCAAAACTTACGGGAGGATTTTCGACATCTCTTACATATAAAAATTGGGATTTTAGTATGTTATGCTCTTTTGCTGCAGGATTTTATATATACGACAGAATGTCAGGCATTACAAGTACAGATGGATATTTTGACTATTATAGTATTGATAAATCTCAGTTAGACAGGTGGACACCTGAAAACGTTAATGCAACAAGTCCGGTTCGCGTTAATAATGCCTCATATTCTACAAGGCTGACACGGTTTCTGTATAAAGGAGATTATTTGAATATAAAAAATGTTAAAGTACAATATACTATACCGGACAAACTCCTGTCAACTCTTAAGATCTCACGGGCATCAATTTTTGCTCAAGCAGAGAATCCGCTGATAATCACAGAACTTAGCAACTATGATCCGGAAATGACGATTAATGGTTATAGACAAACATCAAGCTATCCGACTAGTGTGACTATTACTGCAGGTGTCGTTATCAATTTCTAAAAAAGGGAGGAAATAAAAAATGAAAAAGTTATTCAATGCAATAATTATATTTACCACAGCACTCACAGTGCTCACTTCCTGCGAAAATGTACTTGACAAGAAATCTCCTGACTCCTATCCGCAAGAGAAGATACTAAATACAGAAGATGGAATAAACGCACTTCTGGAAGGCTGTTATACCAGGGTAATGAGCCGGTATTACTACGGCTTTTTTATGCAGACATACGAAGCGGCAAAAGGACCTGATTTTTTCCAGAGGAATGCAACAGGGGGGACTAGTTATCAGTATGATGCACAATATTCGACATCCTCAACCTCAAATGGAATTTCAAAATATGCATGGAGGGACATTTATTCACTGATTAGGAATCTTACATTACTTATTGAGAATATTGACAATATTCCCGGAGAGATCAATAATCTAAGACGAATAAAAGGAGAAGCCTATGCTATGAGAGGCCTGGCCTATTTTGATCTGATGAGGATATTTGCATTTCCTCCAAAATTTTCCTGTTCATGGGGGACCAACTACAATGAGAATCTGAGACTTGGTTTGCCAATTGTTACCGATCCGGAGACAGGATCAAAGGAGGAGGATTATTACATAGGTCGTGCCACTGCAGACAGTACATTCCAATATATAGAAGAACAGTTTGAGAAAGCCATTCCGCTTCTTGCAGACAAGACATCTTCTAAAGGACATATTAATGAAGCAACCGCAATTGCACTATATATGCGGGTGAAATTGTACGAAGAGAAGTATGATGATGTAATTGTTCTGGGAGAGGATTGGATGCAAAGATTTGGCTCTCAGTACTCTTTGCTTACTTATGATTCCTACACAACTAATTACTACAAGGTTTTCAATTCAGAAAGTATTTGGGAACTGGCTTACTCAACCACCAACAACCTAAGTTCTAACTCATTGAACTTTTGGGCACGTAAACCTACCATTGATAATCCTGATAGTGAAGATGACGGATCTGTAACAGGTAACATTGGTTATGCAAAACTATGTTTCCAGTGGGGTCATGCCAACAGAGGTAAAGACTTTCTTGAGTATTATACAAAGGATGTACGTCAATATATAATATGCAAATTAGATATTAATGAACACCCCGAATATTATGGTTGCAGGAAATATGTCGGAGATCCTTATCATTACATTCACAATATCCCTGTAGTCAGACTGCCTGAAATCTACCTCACTCTGGCCGAAGCATACTACAATACAGGGGAAAATGATATTGCCACCGAATATGTAAGCAGAGTCTCCCTTGCAAGGAGAGATGCTGCAACTACTGTTACAAGGCTGTCAAATATTCTTGATGAACGCCGTCGAGAGTTTATGTTAGAGGGACACACTTATTGGGATATGTTCAGAACAGGCACCAATATTACCAACAGACAGATTGTCGAGTATAATGATGACTCTTCAATTAGTTTTGGGTCTGTATCTTCTCCTCACTACAGAGCAGTTCCTCCTATTCCTCTCTCTGAGATGAATGCCAATCCGGCAATAAGAGATCAACAAAATCCGGGATACGCAGACTGGGTTCTTGCTATCGAGGAGGATGATTAGCATAGATGCTGTATAACATAACAAATAGTATTATTATGAAAAAAAAGATATTATAT
>JALNXR010000201.1 GCA_023230265.1 Bacteroidales bacterium
GACACGATAGTAAGAGAAAAACCGCTTAATTTTCTTACGCTTCTGCAAAAGGAGCCGAAACCCCTTATAGTTATTGATGATGAGATACAAAAGAATTTTGACATTAATTCATTGTCGCCGGATCTTATAGAATCAGTTACAATTCTGAAAGACTCAACGGCTACCAAACTCTATGGAGAACAAGCCAAAAACGGGGTAATACTTATCAAGCTTAAATCCTGGATAATTATTGAAGAAAAGAAACCGTAAAAAATCAGAAAAGACAATCATTGTACTTCATTCTGCATCGTAACACCCGTCTGATATAGAATTCCTGTCCTGATTATTTATTTCCGAAAGTTAATTGGTAAATAAATAGTTCCCGGACAGGAATTTTTTGTAACTTTGAAAACTTTTTTGGTCCAGTCTGGAGCATAAAAGAGAAAAGAGGCATAATAAAAGAGAAAAATATTAGGTAATGAAACAAGATCTTCAAATTTCAGAATTATTGAAAAAAGAGGAGAATCGTCAGCTTCACGGTATTGAGCTTATAGCATCTGAGAACTTTGTAAGTCCTCAGGTACTGGCTGCCCTGGGTTCCGTTCTCACCAATAAATACGCAGAAGGGTATCCCGGAGCAAGGTATTATGGAGGATGCGAAGTGGTGGATCAGGTCGAACAGCTTGCAATTGACCGGCTCTGCCAACTATTTGGTGCTGAGTATGCAAATGTTCAACCTCACTCGGGTGCACAGGCAAATATGGCCGTGTTTATGGCCTGCCTGAAGCCGGGAGATACCTTTATGGGTCTGGATCTGGCACACGGAGGACACCTTACACACGGTTCTCCTGTAAATATGTCCGGAATCTGGTATAAGGCAATAGGTTACCAGGTAAGTGAAGAGACCGGCAGGGTGGATTACGATGATATGGAGAGAAAGGCTCTCGAGCACAAACCCAAATTGATAGTAGGTGGGGCATCTGCCTATTCCAGGGAGTGGGACTGGGCAAGGATGAGGGAGATAGCCGATAAAATCGGTGCAATTCTGATGGTTGATATGGCACATCCGGCAGGTTTAATAGCAGCTGGTTTGCTGGAGAATCCTGTTAAACATGCCCACATTGTAACCTCTACAACACACAAAACCCTCAGGGGGCCTAGAGGTGGGATAATTTTGATAGGCAAAGATTTCCCGAATCCTTTCGGAATAAAGACTCCAAAAGGTGAAGTCAAAATGATGTCTGCAGTGATAAATTCAAGCGTATTTCCCGGAATTCAGGGTGGGCCGCTGGAACATTGCATTGCTGCAAAAGCTGTTTCATTCTTTGAGGCTCTTCAGCCTGAGTTCAAAACTTATCAGATACAGGTGCAGAAAAATGCACAGGCAATGGCAGCAGCATTTGTAGACAAAGGATATAAAGTAATTTCCGGAGGGACAGACAACCACTTGATGTTGATAGATCTGAGGAGTAAATTCCCCGATCTTACAGGTAAAGTTGCAGAGAAAGTCCTTGTTTCAGCTGATATCACGGTTAACAAAAATATGGTACCCTTTGACTCCCGTTCACCTTTCCAAACCTCCGGTATAAGAGTTGGAACACCCGCTGTTACGTCACGCGGGATGGTGGAGAAGGATATGCCGTTTATAGTTGACCTTATTGACAGGGTTCTGTCAAATGTTGACAATCAGCAAGTAATAGAGGAGGTTAAGGAGCAGGCCAGAAAGAAGATGCACGGATTACCGCTTAATATCTGGTAATCTCTTGATATCTGTTATTTTGTCTCCGGTAGCAATTTCTTTATCCCCGTTTGTTTTATAGTACTGTCAGGTGCAACAACGGGAATACCGGGCGCAACAACAGGAAGATTCAAATCCCTTTTTGGTTTTTCTTCAACTGGTTTATCAGGCAGAGAAGTACTTTTCTCTGCCTTTATTAATTCCTTAAAATAGTTTTCACGATTAGGAAAGAGTGGTAACTCTATTAAGGAAATTTTATCGGCCTGAGTCGTTTTAAACTGTCTGTCTGTAACATCAAACCGGTTTTTTGGTTTAAGCTCCGGAATCCATTTGAATCCCTTAAGTTTCTCCTGTTCAGGAGTTACTTCGAATATAGGGTATAGATTGTACCTGGTATTCTCCAGCAACCTACCCTTCTCCAGCTTCTCATCGATAAAAGTGGCGGAATAAACTTTTCCCTCCTTCTCGTGGAGGGCCGTCAGGACCGAATCCTCCTCAAGATAAAAAAGTACAGTTACACCACCCAGTGCATCAAAGCGGGAAAGCTTTCCCTCGTTAAAAAAGGCAATTATATCTGTGCTTTTTATCTGGTTATAGTGAGTAGAATCGAACGGCATAACAACATATGCAGAAGAGGTAAATTCCGCCTTCTTAATTTTTCCCCCAGAGATAGTCAGTTGCAGACTGTCGGAGGTAAGTTGGTTATCCGTACTCCATACCACAGGATTTTTAAACAATCTTACAAGGGAATCAATAGAATTAAATGTCAGAGAGTCTGATCTGCCGCTGAGGTCACTCCTGAAAAATCGTACCTTTTTATTTGCCAACAGGAAAGTTACTTTTGTGGAGTCTGCAGATCCTGTTGCAAGTGAATCGGTTTTTATCAGCGTAGTGTCTTTAGATACAAGGGCAGAGTCTTTCAATGTTAGGGCAGAGTCTTTCAATATCAGAGCTGAGTCTTTCAATATCAAAGCAGAATCTCTGATACTCAAAGAAGTGTCTTTGAGTATGGTCTCCTTTGGGACTATTTGCATTAGTGTACTGTCCTTTAGTCTGTTTAGGGTGCTGTCTTTTAGTCTGTTTAGTGTGCTGTCTTTTAATCTGCTTTGTATGCTGTCTTTAAGTTCCGGCAGAGTGCCGGAGGGCAAAATCCCCGGTTTATTACCTTTTCGGGGAATGTTCCTTTTCTCTCTCTCCAGAATTTTCTCCATCATTTTACCCTGCAGATCTCCCGGCGAAGTAGCCGCTTTGGAAGCAGAAGGACGGTACTGTTCTGCAACAGGATCTCTTTTGCTGAGTTCATATCTTTCCTTCGAGGTTTTAACGGATGTTGAGTCAACCTGATAGAAGGGCAGAGTAAAATAAATAATTGTGTCGGCTGCAAAAAAGAGAGTGTCAGCAACATCGTTTTCGAAAGTAAAGGCAGCACTTCCCGGATTTTTTGTAAGTGTTATCCTGAGAGGGTTTCCGTTGTATGTTACATGATCGCCGTATATGTAAACCGAATTGGCAGTGTCGAGAACCATTACATCTTTTTTGAGAGTGGCTTCATCTGCTTTACTGTTATAATCCAGCGTATCCGCCCATATCTCCTTGTCTTTGGTTTTGATATATACATCCCGGTTAAAGTGGTATAGCTCATTTTGACGATCATACCAACCTCCACGGGATGTCAGATAATTACCACCTTGCCAGGCGTGAGTCTTACCCGGAAAAACAACTTTCCCGTTTCTGTTCAGATATTCCAGACTATCCGCTTTCATAAGCAATGAGTCGTCATAGAGCTGAACATTTGACTGGAACAGGAATCGATCCTCTTTTCCGTAATAAAAACCGTTGAGACTCTCAATATAGGTGCTGTCTCCGCCGAGCATACTCAGCCCATTGTAAAACATAGCCAGACTGTCTTTTGTGAAATAATCGAGGTAATGAGTCCTTACCTTATTGCTCTCCTTGTCTATCAACTCTACCAGACGGCCTCTTACCTCAGCAACGCTCCTGTCGGCAAAGTAAGTTATCTGGTCACTCGATATTGTCATCTGGTTATGAAGAATTTTAACATTGCCAGTTGCATTTACGACATTGAGAGTTACATCCCAGATTGCCGAATCGCAAAGTATAAGGGCATTGTTGTGGAGAAACTGGGCAGGACCTTTTATCACCCTGTAATCCTTCCCGTCTATATACCTGGTCTCTGCTGATTTGGCATCAATCAGCCTTACCAGCCTCTCTTCCGGATTCTGCTTACCATTTGAGACTTGCGGAATCATGTTTTGTTGCTGAACAATAGTGTCCTGTTGTACCCTCAGATCCGGCCGGCCTCCCGGATTTTGCTGAGAAACGAGTTGAGTGGAGAGCAAAACGACAGATAAAGAGAGGATGATGTTTCTCATCACTTAATCCAGCCTTCCCTTATAAAGGCACAGTTAGAAAAGATTGGGTCAATCCGGATAAATGTAGTGGCCTGCTTCTTTTTTATAAAATTCTCAATTTCTGCTTCAGCAGCCTTCTCTTTTGCCTTACTTTGGAGAATGGCAAAGTCATCGTCAAAATTTGCAACATGTGAAGGAATAATCTTTTCCAGTTTAATTATCTTGTAGACCACCTGCCCCTCTCTCCCTTCATTGTCCCTTGACTCAAAAGGTTCTGATATTTCACCCACCTTAAGGTCTTTTATGACATTGTAATCCAGATAATTAAGGTCGTCCTTG
>JALNXR010000202.1 GCA_023230265.1 Bacteroidales bacterium
CAGGATATTCGGTGTTCCCGAGGAGAGTGTCACAAGGGAACAGAGAAACAGAGCAAAAGTTGCAAACTTTGGAATCATATACGGTATATCTTCATTCGGTCTTTCACAAAGGTTAAGAATCTCCAGGGAGGAGTCCAGAAAGCTGATAAAGGATTACTTTTCCAGTTATCCCGGTGTACAGGATTACATAGACCGTACAATCGAATTTGCAAGGAAAAACGGGTATGTCAGCACACTGTACGGCCGTAAGAGATTTATTCCCGATATCTCTTCCAAAAATCAGAATGTAAGGGGAATGGCAGAGAGAAACGCAGTCAATGCTCCTATTCAGGGGAGTGCTGCTGACATTATAAAAGCGGCAATGATAGCTGTTAAGCAGAGGTCCGGCAGGGAGGGGATCAGGAGTGAAATGGTATTGCAGGTTCACGACGAGTTGCTTTTTGATGTTGTACCGGGTGAATCCGGAATTCTCAGCAGGATTGTACGGGAGGAGATGGAAGGTGTTATACAACTATCTGTACCCCTTACAGTTGAATGTAATATAGGTGCAAACTGGCTTGAAGCACACTGATTCCAAATATGTCAGAAGATAATACAAATACAGTTGATAAGGATTTGGTCGGCAAAGCGCTGCTTGGGGATCAGCACTCATTTTCCCTTCTGATGGAGAGATATTATGACCCTGTTTATATATACATTCTCCAGATAATTGACAATCCGGACGATGCAGAGGATATTACCCAGGAGACCTTTAACAAGGCTTTCCGCAATCTGTCGACTTACAACAGCGAATGGGCATTCTCAACCTGGCTTATCACAATTGCAAAAAACAGCGCTCTGGACTTTTACCGCAAAATCAGGACGAGAAGCAATGCCGGTATCTCAATAAGGGAGGATTCTTCTGAATTGATAACAGCAGCAGAGATGGCACAGAGTCCGGAAGAGAAGATGATATCCAGGCAGACCTGCGATCAGCTTGTAAACTCACTGAAAAAACTTGGGCTGAAATACCGCAGGGTTGCCGAGCTGAGGTTCATACACGAGTATGCATACGAAGAGATTGCCAGAGAACTCAATATACCGGTTAATACAGTCCGGACAAGGCTCAACAGAGCCAGAAAACATCTGATCGGGATATGGAAGAAATAATCTTTAAATATTTTCCTGACCTTTCGCAAAATCAGAAAGATCAGATCTCCGCTCTTTACCTGGAGTACAAGGGGTGGAATGAAAGGATAAATGTCATCTCCAGAAAAGATTTTGACAATCTGTACATTCACCATATACTCCACTCTCTTGCCATAGCAAAATTCAGCCGGTTTCCTTCCGGTTCTGCTGTTATGGATCTGGGTACCGGAGGTGGTTTTCCTGGAATCCCCCTTGCAATCCTCTTCCCGGATGTTTCTTTTCTTCTCTGCGATTCGATCGCGAAAAAGATACTTGTTGCAGGGGGTATAGCCTCCTCACTCGCACTTAAGAACGTTAAGACAGAGAACAGGAGAGCAGAAGATTTAAAAGGGAGTTTTGACTTTATTGTCTCAAGAGCTGTTGCACAACTGGAAGAACTTGCCGGTTGGAGTCTGCCTCTTCTGACAAAAGGTGAGCTACAGGGAAAACAAAGGGGTTTAATAGCCTTAAAGGGGGGGGATCTGGAAGCTGAGATTGAGAAAACATCAAAAAGACACAAAATACCTCAGAATAAAATCCAGGTAATTCCTGTTTCCAACTGGTTCAGTCATCCGTGGTTTGAGCAGAAGTACCTGGTATTTATACCTGCCGGGAGCATTAATATTTGCAGATAAAAACATTTTATCTATCTTTGCACTCCGTTTTGAAAATAATAACAGTATTACATATATATTATGAAACGCACATTTCAGCCATCACAGCGTAAACGCCGCAACAAGCACGGGTTCCGTGAGCGGATGTCAACTCCCAACGGCCGCCGCGTATTATCTGCCCGCCGTCGCAGGGGTCGTAAAAAACTCACAGTATCCTCTGAGGATCTGTTCTGATTACCCGGTTTTTCGCCGGATGGATATATACCAGGATTAATCAAGACGCCAAAAGCGTCTTTTTTGTTATATTTGAAGTCAACATTTTGATGGAATGACCTCAGATCTTAAGAGAGAGTACGCCAGGGAGCTATACGAATGCAACCAGATGAACAGGATATCATCTGAGGCTACTGCCATAAGGGAGAGAATCAACGGAAAACTGGTCTGGTACAATCAGAACATTCACCTCGAACCCAGCAATGTGTGCCGCCACAGATGTGCTTTCTGTTCCTTCAGACGTGAAAAGGACTCTGATCCCGGAGCCTGGTCTATGACTCTGGAAGAGATCCGGGATTTCTGTAAAGAGAACTTTAAATCCTCCATGACAGAGATTCACATAACCGGGAGTGTGCATCCGGAAAGAGATCTTGATTACTATATCTCTATTGTAAAAACAGTAAGGGATGTACTTCCGGCCAGAGTCGCTGTAAAAGCCTACTCTGCTGTAGAGATAGACGATATGTCCCTCTCTTCCGGCAAAAGTGCAGAAGAGGTTTTAAGAATGCTCCGGGATGCAGGTCTCTCTGCACTCCCCGGCGGAGGGGCAGAAATTTTTGACCCGGATATCAGAAGAAAAATTGCACCTGACAAGTGTTCCGGGGAGAGATGGCTCGAGATACACAAAACTGCCCACAAACTTGGAATCAGGAGCAACTGCACAATGTTGTTCGGCCACATAGAGACCAGAGATCAAAGAGTTGACCATCTGATAAAGCTCAAAAATCTTCAGAATGAAACCGGAGGTTTTGATGCTTTAATCCCTTTGCTTTTTAAAAATTCAGGAAATTCTCTCTCCTATATTAAGGAGCTCAGTCTGATTGAGATACTAAAAACCTTTGCAGTCTCAAGAGTAGTCCTGGACAACATCTCACATATAAAATCCTACTGGCCGATGTTGGGTAAAGAGATTACCGCGCTTACACTCCTTTACGGCGCCGACGATATTGACGGAACAATTAATGACTCCACAAAGATCTTCTCCCTTGCCGGTTCCTGCGAAAGGAATCCCTCAATGAGCAGAGAAGAACTTATTTCAATTGCAACTGAGTCAGGATATAAGGCTGTCGAGAGAGACAGCTTTTATAACATTGTTAATAATTAATGTTACTTTTGTCTATAGATATTCATTAAGATGAAAAAGAGTTCGGTCAGAAAAAACTGGTTTCTCCGCCTGCTTATCAAGGGCGCTGTGGTTGTTGTGCTATTACTGATCATAACACATATTTTTCTAAGCCTGATTACCCGACACAACAGGGAGCTGGCTGTCCCTGACTTTGCCGGGATGACAGTTACCGATGCAGGAGTAAAAGCTGCAGACGAAAGTATCAGAATTGAGATAACCGACTCAATTTTCATTCCCGGTATGCAAAGGGGTATTGTTCTGAGACAAAATCCGGCTGCCGGCAACATGGTAAAGAAAAACAGGAGAGTTCTTCTGACAATCAACACAATCTCACCCAAAATGGTTAATATGCCCTCTGTTACAGGTTACTCACTCAGACAGGCAAAGGCAGAACTTGCTGCCAAGGGACTCAATATTGGTTATCTCTTCTATGTCCCTGACATGGCCACCAACAATGTACTCAGTCAGAAATTCAAGGGATCACATATTCCTGCCGGCACTCCCGTGGAATCAGGAAGCAGTATAGACCTTGAGGTGGGAAACAATGGGGAAACAAATGCTTTTATCCCGGATCTCACAGGCATGCCACTAAACATAGCAAGAGATATTCTGACAGATAACTCCCTGAACATAGGGAGAATTCACTATGATAACACGATTAAAACCTACAGTGATTCAGTCTCAGGATTTGTTTACAGGCAAAATCCGCAACCCTCTGCAGAGGCCTGGTATCCTCTCGGGACCAGAATAGAACTATATCTTAGAGCCCAGAGGGAGAAAAGTCCTGTCATGCAGAAAGAGTAATTCCCGGCTGTATGATGGAAGAGATTGAAAATATTGAGAATACGGACGAGCTGGAGAGTGATTTCATCCCTGAGAGTGATGAGGACAATGAGGGTGGGATGTTCGAACACTTCCGTTTTGTAGCAGACAGGGGGCAGAGTCTTCTCAGGGTCGATAAATTCATTACTGCCAGAATTGAAAACACCTCAAGGCACAGAGTTCAGCTTGCCATCTCTGCAGGATTTGTCAAGGTCAACGGGATAGTCACAAAAGCAAACTATTGTGTTAAGCCGCTGGACATTGTGACTGTCGAGTTCCCGTACAGGCGCAGATCCCTTGAAATAATCCCTGAAAACATCCCACTGGATATTGTATATCAGGACAGTGACCTTATGGTCATCAACAAACCTGCCGGACTTGT
>JALNXR010000203.1 GCA_023230265.1 Bacteroidales bacterium
TTGCATCAGAGAGCATTATATCGGTAATGTCAAAAGTGAAATATCCTTACAATATCGGAGAAGACACTCTCAAAAAGGCTGTTTGTTCCCTGCAAAACTCTCCGGAAAAGAGGATTAAGGCGATTGTTGAAGAGAGGCAAAGAGTCGCATTTCAACTGGAGAGACTTCCGGATGTGATAAAGGTCTATCCGGGTGAAGCCAATTTTCTGCTGGTTAAATTCCGGGATAGCCATCAGACCTACAACAAACTGATAAACAACGGGATTGTAGTGAGAGAAAGATCTTCTCTTCCACTTTGCGATCAGACACTCAGAATAACTATCGGAACTCCCGGGGAAAATAATATTCTGCTGGCAGTGCTAAGGGGGGACGATCGGGTCAGCGGGGAGAGCGGCAAGGTGATTTGCGTCAGAGAGACGAATGAAACCTCAGTGAGAGTGGAGCTTGAACTTTATTCTCGAAGTTTTCGGCAAAACGTTTCAGAAGACCCTTCAGACAGCTTATCAGAAAACCTTTCAAATCAAGATCTTAAACCTGAGACATTTGTTGACACCGGGCTCCCCTTCTTTGACCATATGCTTGAGCAACTGGCTTTTCACTCAGGGATATCCTTAATATTGACCGCTAAGGGAGATATTGACAGGGACGAGCACCACACGGTGGAAGATTGTGCAATAGTTCTTGGAGAGGCTTTTGACAAAGCTTTGGGGAGCAGGAAGGGAATTTCCAGATACGGTTTTACGCTTCCCATGGATGAATCCCTTGCCAGAGTTGCGATTGATCTTGGAGGCAGATCTTACCTGCGTTGGAATGTAAAATTTGAAAGTGACAGGATAGGGGGTATAGACAGGGATATGTTCCGGCACTTTTTTTACACACTCTCAGTCGCTTCCAGATCTGTTATCCACATATCAGCCAAGGGAGAAAATGATCACCATAAGGTAGAAGCGATTTTCAAGGCCTATGCAAGAGCATTTGGAATGGCCTTGAGAAAAGAGGAGTCACTTTATGAACTACCATCAACAAAAGGAATTATATGATTGCAATAGTGGATTATGGCACGGGAAACCTGTTTTCTCTGGCTTCAGCTTTGGAAAGATGCAACACGGAGTACCGGATTACCTCGTCTGCAAGTGAAATTTTATCGGCTTCCTCAGTTATAATGCCCGGTGTCGGTGCAGCAGGTGAGGCAATGGAGGAGCTCAGAAAAAGAGGATTGGACATCGTCATCCCCCAGGTGAGGGTTCCTCTTCTTGGGATCTGTATAGGAATGCAGCTTTTGTGCTCTTACAGTGAGGAGGGGGCTGCACCGGCTGACTCCTCCGGAAGATCACCTGCATCACTCTTGCCAAAAGCGACAGTATCATCACAAATGGATAAAATAAAATGCCTCTCAATATTTCCCAATGGGGTAAAGAAGTTCGCATCCCCGGGGATCAAGATCCCCCATATGGGGTGGAACACTCTTTACAGTCTTAAAACTCCTCTTTTTGAGGGAATTGAAGGTGGGGAGCACCTATATTTTGTTCACTCCTATTTTCCCGAAACCGGTAAGTTTACCATAGCCACTTCTTTTCATGGTGAGGAGTTCAGCGCCGCTCTCAACAGAGATAATTTTTACGGCACTCAGTTCCATCCGGAAAAGAGCGGCGCTGCAGGAGAGAGAGTGCTGAAAAATTTTATCAGCATAAAACTATAATGAACAAGAAAACTCTTAAAGTAAAAGCTAAAACAGATATGGATATTATTCCTGCAATAGATATAATTGAAGGCAATTGTGTCAGGCTGACCAAAGGTGATTACGGCACTAAAAAGATCTATTCCGGATCACCTGTGGAGGTTGCGAAAATCTTTGAAGCCTGCGGATGCAGAAAAATACATGTTGTAGATCTGGATGGGGCAAAATCGGGCTCTCCTAAAAATCTGAAAATTCTGGAGAGGATTGCCGGTGAAACATCTCTGTCGGTACAATTCGGCGGGGGCATAAAATCCTCCGGGTCACTGGAAAGCGTTCTAAGTGCAGGAGCCTCAAAGGCTATATGCGGAACGGTTGTTTTCACGGATCCGGATACATTCAGAGAGTGGATTAAGAGATATTCAGCCGATAAAATTATTGCCGGAGCAGATTTCAGAGAGGGGAAAATTGCTGTCAGCGGTTGGGAGAGGCAGACAGAGATAACTCTGTTTGACGCAGTTAACAGGCTGTATGTCGATGGTATAAAGGAGGTTATAGCAACGGATATTTCCAGGGACGGAATGCTGTGCGGTATAGACACTGCAATCTATTACAGTATAAAGGAAAGATTTCCTCTTCTAAAAGTAATTGTCAGCGGAGGGGTCTCTTCCATCAGCGATATTGAAAAGCTGGATCCTGAAAAAATTGAAGGAGTTATAATCGGAAAGGCGATTTATGAGGGTAAAATTAAACCTGAGGAGTTAAGAAGATGGTATCAAAAAGGATAATTCCCTGCCTGGACGTCAGGGAGGGAAAGACAGTCAAAGGGATTAATTTTGAGGGGCTCAGGGAGGTGGGCGATCCTGTGGAGATGGGAATCAGATATGCTGCTCAGGGGGCAGATGAACTTGTATACCTGGATATCAGCGCAACAACAGAAGGGAGGGGGACTTTTATGGAACTTGTATCCCGGATTGCAAAAAATATAAACATTCCATTTACGGTTGGAGGAGGGATAAGAACGAAAGATCAGGCTGCTGAACTGCTTCTTGCGGGTGCAGATAAAATCTCTGTCAATAGTGCGGCAGTTGAAAATCCTGATATTATTACTTCAATAGCCTCAAAATACGGCTCTCAGTTTGTAGTTGCAGCGATTGATGCGGTCTATGCAGATGGTTCCTGGAGAGTAGTCACTCACAGCGGAACAAAAACCACAGAACTTGGTCTTTTTGAATGGGTTAAAAAAGTTGAAGAGCTTGGTGCGGGAGAGATATTGTTCACCTCGGTAAATCACGACGGTACCGGAAAAGGGTTTGCCTGCGATGAACTCAAAGCCATATCAGAATTGGTTTCTATACCTCTGATTGCTTCCGGTGGTGCAGGGAAGAAGGAGGATTTTCTTGAACTGTTCAGCAGGGATTGTGCCGACGGTGCATTGGCCTCTTCTCTTTTCCACTTCGGGAAGATTTCAATATATGAGTTAAAAAACTTTTTAAAGACTAATGGTGTAGATATTAGAATATAAGGAGTTCAGCGTTCCGTCCTGTTCCCTAATCAGACATACCAGAAGCGGGAATTAATGTGGAATGCTTTTGTAGATATACGTAAATTTTAAAACGATGATAAATAAAAGATTATGAAAAATTTTAATGAACTGGATTTTGAAAGAAACGGTAACGGGCTTATACCTGCTATCGTTCAGGATGTTAAAAGTCTAAGAGTGTTGATGCTGGGTTATATGAGCAGGGGCTCACTGGCTGTAACTCTGGAAAAAGGGCTGGTCACCTTTTACAGCAGGAGTCGTAAAGTGTTGTGGACAAAGGGAGAAACGAGCGGCAACTTCCTCAGACTGGTCTCGATTGATACGGATTGTGACGGAGACACTCTGCTGATTATGGCTGAACCTACGGGAAACATTTGCCACAAAGGCACATTCAGCTGCTTCGATAAAGACTGCTTAGGCGAAAACAACCATGATGAAAGGTATAGTGTAGATTATAAGTTATATAGAAAGATTGGGACAGAGAGTGATTCAGATGCGAATGCCGGTACAAAGAGTGAGGCGAAAGCAACAGAAAAAGAAACAACAGAAACAACAGAGGCAACAGAAGAAAAAGCATCGGCACAGGCAGATTCCGGATCCGGAGTCACTACGACAAAAAATGATTCTTCCGGCTTAACAGGCAGTGAGGTTGTAAACAATCTGATTTCAACTATAAGAGAGAGACACGGGCAAATGCCGGAGGGTTCTTATACAGCTGCGCTTTTTAAAAAGGGTGTGCCTGCCATTGCCCAAAAGGTCGGGGAGGAAGCTGTTGAGGTTGTAATTGAAGCGGTCAAGGGTGACAGGGAGAGGCTGGTGTATGAGTTGGCAGATCTTATTTATCATATGCTTGTGCTTATGGAAGGTGTAGGAATAACAACAAATGACATTGATAAGGAGCTGCAGGCACGAAATTAACGACGAAGATTTTGTCATTGAACAGTGGTTCAAACAATTACAAAGCACAAACTTTTTAATCTGGAAAGTTTATACTTTGTAACGCTCTGGCTAATAAACCAATGACAAAATCTTCGTCGTTGGCTACTAAAGTTTCCCACCACTTTAACAGCAAGATTAACAGCAAGTAACGGTGCTATTTTCGCTAATTTTTGATTCTGATCTTAATTCGACTTTTATTAAATTGAAAAGATTTTTC
>JALNXR010000204.1 GCA_023230265.1 Bacteroidales bacterium
TTGCTAAATTTGCTTACATGTAGCACTTCCATGGTGAAACACCGAGCTATTGATATGGGAAGCTTTTACATGTAGCGCTTCTGGCTGAAAACCTTAACCTTTTATTTAGTAAACTCTTGCATGTAAAATTCTCTCATGGAAGAGCACTGGTAACAAAATCGCTGGTCACAAAATCACTGGTAACAAAATCACAGGTAACAAAATAAGGGGTCAAAAATTAATTTTGACCCCTATTTTGTTGTTTATTGAATTTAAACAGATCTGTTTAATGCATTTTAGTGGAACTTTTAATGCATTTAGCAGACTCCCTGTTCGAGAGTTGCCTGGGCAACCTTCATAAATCCTGCTATGTTAGCACCTTTCACATAGTTGATGTAACCATCAGAAAGTTTCCCATATTTTACGCATGCCTCATGAATGCTCTGCATGATCTGTTTCAGTTTGGCATCAACCTCTTCTGCTGTCCAGCTGATATGCATTGCGTTTTGGGTCATTTCAAGACCGGAAACTGCAACACCACCTGCATTTACAGCCTTTCCGGGCGCAAAGAGAATCTTATGGCTGATGAACTCGTTGATAGCCTCAGGTGTACATCCCATATTCGAGATCTCTCCAACGCAGGTTACGCCGTTTTTAATCAACTCTTTTGCATCATCTCCGTTAAGTTCGTTCTGGAATGCACAGGGCAGAGCAATATCGCATTTTACACTCCATGCCTTTTTGCCTGCATAGAATTTTGATGAAGGGAATTTTTCTGCGAAAGGAGCTACAACATCATTATTTGATGCTCTGAGTTCAAGCATATAGGCAATCTTTTCGCTGTTCATACCATTTTCATCAATGATAAGTCCGTCAGGACCTGAGATGGCGATAACTTTTGCTCCAAGCTCGGTTGCTTTAATGGCAGCACCCCATGCAACATTGCCGAATCCTGAAATGGCAACTTTTTTACCTTTAATTTCAATACCCTTTGTTTTGAGCATATGGTTTACAAAGTAAACACCACCGAAACCGGTAGCTTCGGGACGGATAAGAGAACCTCCCCATGTGGATCCTTTACCTGTCAGAACTCCTGTGTTCTCGCGTGCAAGCTTCTTGTACCAGCCGAACATATAGCCTATCTCTCTTCCACCAACGCCTATGTCTCCTGCAGGAACATCGGTGTCCGGCCCGATATTGCGCCACAATTCTGTGATAAATGCCTGGCAAAAACGCATAATCTCTGCATTTGATTTTCCTTTGGGATTAAAATCTGATCCACCTTTTCCGCCACCCATAGGGAGAGTAGTGAGAGCATTTTTGAAGGTCTGTTCAAATCCCAGGAACTTGAGGATTGAAAGATTTACAGAGGGGTGGAAACGGAAACCTCCTTTGTATGGGCCAATTGCGTTGTTGAACTGAACACGGTAACCAAGATTGTTCTGTACCTCACCCTTGTCATCCTGCCAGGTTACGCGGAAAGTGAAAATCCTGTCGGGTTCCACAAGCCTTTCGATAATTTTTGCCTTTTCAAATTCAGGATGCTGGTTGTAAATCTCTTCAATAGATTCAAGAACTTCATGAACTGCCTGGAGATACTCTTTTTCATGGCCATACTTCCTCTCCAGGTTGGCCATAATTTCTGATACTTTCATAAATAGTTAATTTTTTTGGAAATGTTATATTAGTCTCTAATTATTTTACTTCCCAGGTAGCTCCGCTGTGAAGCAGCTCATTCATACTGTGGATCTGTGAGTGTTCCATAACATCAATTACCTGGTCTCTTACATTATCGTCATATGTTTTGTCGTTGACTGCTCTGATAACACCAAGAGCAATCGGGAGTTCAGGATACTTCATGTCAATAAGCATTGAGTGAAGTCCCGGATTCTCTTCTTTTGCATCGTGTATAAGAATATCCTTTTCTGTTATACCTCCTTCTCCGATTTTTACAGCCTTGAGTTTTCTGCCGTATAAAATCAGTCCTTTGTCCCGGTTTTTACCAAAGATCATGGGTTCTCCGTGTTTGAGAACAATGGTTCTGTCAGCCCTGTTCTCCTTGTCTGTCACAGCTGCATGAGTCTTGTCGTTAAAAATAACGCAATTTACAAGGACTTCTGTTACGGCTGTTCCGTCATGCTTTGCAGAAGCCACCATGATATCCTGGGTAAGCTTAAGTTCCACATCAAGACTCCTTGCAAAGAATGTGCCTCTTGCTCCCAGTACTATTGCTCCGGGATTGAATGGGTGTTCCACTGTTCCGTAAGGGGATGTTTTTGTGATCTTTCCCAGTTGGGAAGTAGGGGAGTACTGCCCTTTTGTCAGACCATATATCTGATTGTTGAACAGTATTATGTTAATATCAATATTCCTGCGGATTGCATGAATAAAATGGTTCCCTCCTATGGCCAGTGCATCACCATCGCCTGTGATCTGCCACACTGTGAGGGTAGGGTTGGCCACCTTTACACCTGTAGCTATTGCAGAAGCCCTTCCGTGAATTCCATGAAATCCGTATGTGTTCATATAGTATGGGAAGCGGGAAGAACATCCTATTCCGGAGACGAATACAAAACGTTCCTTGGAGTAATTCATAGACTCGCAAATTTCAGGCATAGCTCTTTGAATAGAGGCCAGAATTGCATGGTCGCCGCAACCTGGACACCACTTTACTTCCTGGTTACTTTTAAAATCTTGGGGTGTATATATCATAACTATTAATTTTTCCGGTTAAACAATCAGAGAATGGCATTGACTGCTTCAACTATCTCCTTAACAGTAAAGGGTTGTCCCTGTACCTTATTACACTGATGATACTGGAACTGCTGATGTATTGTTCTCAGATAGTTGGCAAACTGCCCGCTGTTTAGTTCGCAGACGATGATTTTTTTAAATCTGGAAAAAATCTCTGCTGTGTTTTTCGGCAGGGGTAATATAAAGTCAAAATGGGCGAGTGAAACACTCTTGCCCTCTTTATGCAGCTGTTTGAGCGCGGTATAGAGATGACCGTATGTACCTCCCCATCCGACTATCAGCACCTCCCCGCTCTTCTGTCCGGTAACCTCCAGCTCAGGTATAAATTCAGCCAGTTTTGCAACCTTAGCAGCTCTCTCTGCCACCATTCTTTCATGAACCAGTGGATCAGAGGTCACAGCACCGTTGTTATCCTTCTCCAGGCCTCCTACGCGGTGTTCAAGCCCCAGTGTGCCCGGGAAAGCCCATCTTCTGGCAAGTCTTGCCTGGTCCCTTTTGAAGGGCCAGAACGGAGTCTCTTCCGGAGTTGTTATCACGGGGGGATTTATCTCAGGATAATCATTCATAGATGGAATTCTCCAAGGTTCTGATCCGTTCCCCAGGAATCCCTCAGTCAGAAGAATGACGGGCATCATATGTTCCATTGCATATTTACCTGCATAGAAAGCCGCATCAAAGCAGTGGGAGGGAGAGTGTGCCGCTATAACAGCAACAGGACACTCACCGTTTCTGCCGTACAGCGCCTGGTTAAGGTCTGTCTGCTCCGTTTTTGTGGGGATACCGGTTGAGGGACCTCCTCTTTGAACATCAACCACTACAAGCGGCAATTCTGTTATCATAGCCAATCCCAGTGCCTCTGTTTTTAGAGAAAAACCGGGTCCGGAAGTTGTTGTTACTGCAAAATTGCCGGCATAAGCGGCCCCGATGGCTGTACATATCCCGGCAATTTCATCTTCACATTGAAGCGTCTTTGCATTCAGCTCCTTGTGAAGTGCAAGTTCTTCAAGAATGTTTGTGGCAGGTGTAATGGGGTATGAACCACAGAAAAGCGGTCTTCCGGATTTTTCCGATGCTGCCAGCAGACCCCAGGCAGTAGCCTGGTTGCCGCTTATGTTTCTGTAAATTCCCTTTGAAAGGTTAGCGGGCTGTATAGAATATGTATTGGGGATCGCCTGAATGTTGCCTGCATAATTATAGCCATCCTTAAGCACCTTTTTGTTGGCTTCAATAAGGGTTGGATTTTTCCTGAACTTTTTCTCCAGGTAAGTGAAGGTGTGTTCCATCGGTCTGTTGAACATATAGTAGCACATTCCGAGGGTAAACATATTTTTTGAACGTACAATCGCTTTGGGATCCAGACCGCTCTCCTTGAGACTCTCCTTTGTGAGAGAGGTGATGGATGCAAAAATTATATTCCTGTCCTGAAGCTTAAGTTCAGTGATAGGATCATTGGTTTTAAAACCTGCTTTGGAGATTCCTTTCTCATCAAATGTATCGGAATCCAGAATTATTGTGGCATTTGGTTTTGCCCATTTTGCGTTGGCTTTTAATGCAGCAGGGTTCATTGCTACAAGCACGTCGCAGAAGTCTCCCGGAGTTTTTATCTCTCCGCTTCCAATGTTAACCTGAAA
>JALNXR010000205.1 GCA_023230265.1 Bacteroidales bacterium
GATAATACGGTCAGAAATTATATTATTATGACAAAATTTCTACCTGGTTTTCTCTATTTCTGCTTTTTCTCAAGTGGTAGCACTCCGGCCATCTCTCCTATAATGTTTACCAGTTCGCTTCCGGTAGGAATAACAATTTTTGCATTATTTTCAAGTGCGGTCTCAATAGCTTCAAGCTTTCTCAGAAGCTGGGCATTCCCGACAAAATATTTGTCGGCAGCCTCGTTTACCAGCCTTATTGCCTCTGCCTCACCCTCTGCGTTAAGAATTTTTGATTGCTTCACACCTTCTGCCTCTTTGATCTTTGCCCTCTTGACTCCATCGGCCACTGTTTCGGCTGCTGTCGCTGAGTCTATGGCAGCAATCTTCTCATTCTCTGCCTTTACAACTTTATTCATAGTCTCCTGGACATCCTTGGGAGGGTCAATCTGTTTGAGTTCTGTGCGTACTATCTCTATCCCCCACCCTTTGGTCTCATCATGAAGGGTTGTGTACAGCTCCGCATTTATCTTTCCCCGTTCACTGTTGGCAGATTTTAAGGTAAGAGTACCGATAATGTTTCTGAGTGTTGTGCGGGCCAGGTTTACAATCTGCCAACGGAAGTTGTTCACATTGTATATTGAGCCCTTTACACTCTCTTCATCGGATTTCACCCGGAAGTAGACCTGCGCATCTACGCTGGCGTTAAGATTATCGTTTGTAATTATCTCCTGAGGTTCAGCGTCTACCATCTGTTCAGTGACATTGACCTTGTACAATCTGTCAATTACCGGAATAATCCAGTGAAAGCCCGGTGTGGCAAATTTGTAGTATTTTCCGAGTCGCTCAATGAGGGCTCGCTGAGTCGGTCTCACGATTCTTATCCCGGTGGCAAAAAATATCACCACAACAGGGACCAAAACATACCAGATATTCATAATTTTCTGTTTTAAAATTGATCATAATCTAACTGCTAATGTAGTCATGAATATCGACTTCTCCTATTAATTATTAATTTTGCATTAAGAAAAATCATCCCCTGATGAGAATATGGTCAATCCACCCTATGTATCTTGACACAAAAGGACTTGTGGCTCTGTGGAGGGAGGCATTGCTGGCTAAGCATGTTCTTGAAGGGAAGACCAAAGGTTACAGAAATCATCCACAACTCAACAGATTCAAAACCTCAGAAGATCCTCTCGGGAACATTAATCACTACCTGTCAGAAGTTCTGAAAGAGGGTCAAAAAAGGGGATTCCGGTTCGATCCGGGAAAGATTCCTGCCTCATCAGGTACTAATTTGCTGAAAGTCACATCAGGTCAGCTGGTATATGAAAGAGAACATCTGTTGGAAAAAATTAAAAAAAGGGATCCTGTGAAATACATCTCCTGCAAGGATATCGTTAATTTCTCTGCCCACCCCTTATTCCGGACAGTTGAAGGAGAGATTGAACCCTGGGAGGTAATAATCAAATAACAAATAATTTAATTGAACTGGATTACACTAATTGTTGCAGGGGTTTTCGAAACAGTTTTTGCTTTCTGTCTGGGAAAGGCAAAGGAGGCGGCTGGGAACGATGTCTATTTATGGTACGGAGCTTTTATAATTGCACTTACAATAAGCATGCTGTTGCTTATCAAAGCTACCCAGTCGATACCCATTGGTACAGCCTATGCAGTTTGGACCGGGATCGGTGCTGCCGGAACTACAATTGTCGGAATATTCGTTTTCCGGGACCCCGTTACATTCTGGAGAGTGTTTTTCCTTGTAACGCTAATTCTGTCAGTTGTAGGTTTAAAGAGCTTTTCAGGCAACTAGGACTAAAAGCGCATAAGTTATTAAAGCTAGAATCTTCAGGACGATAAAGACTCTAAAAGCTTTAAGTTATGGTAAAATAATTTTAAAAAATGTGTTGTGAATAGATTTTTTTTACATATTTGCATTGATTTTAAGAATAACATTTTGAACAACCTCAGAAGTCATATTGCTTCTTTCTTTTTCTTTTACTTTTATTACTTCAGAAGTAGAGCGGGGTTGTCATACAATAACTTATAGAAAATAATTTCTGACTAATAAATGTGAACCCCGCCAAAAGCGGGGTTTTTTTATTTCAAACCATGAACAAAGAAAACTCCACAGGTAAAAAGCTGAAACAAGTTGCCATACAAGGCATAAGAGGATCATTTCATGAGATAGCTGCAACAAATTTCTTCAGGAGCGATCAAATCGGTTTTATTCAATGTGAAACATTTGAAGAGACAATCAATCAGCTTACAAGAGGATCTGCTGATTATGCAGTGATGGCTATTGAGAACACAGTTGCCGGAAGTCTGCTCTCAAATTACTCTCTTTTAAGGGAAAATATGGTAAGAATCACAGGAGAGGAGTACCTGAGAATAAAACAGAATCTGCTGGCTCTCCCCGGAACAAAGATAGAAGATATCAGAGAGGTTCACTCTCACTATATGGCAATAAACCAATGCAGGGAGTACTTTAAGATGTATCCTGGGATAAAACTGGTCGAGTCGGCAGACACAGCAATGAGTGCACGGCAGATTAGTGAGGGGAAAATCAAAGAGAGGGGGGCGGTTGCAGGAGATATTGCAGCCCAAATGTATTCGCTTGAGATACTCGCCTCAGGTATTGAGACCAATAAAAGAAATTTCACCCGTTTTCTGATACTTGCCTCAGATACAAATGTTACCGCAATCGGCTCAGAAAAATTTTGTGACACTGAGATTACAAAAGCATCACTCTGTTTCTCTCTTCCTCACCAGAGAGGCAGTCTTGCTAAAGTTCTTACAATCATTGCAGAGAGTGGCCTTAATCTCACTAAAATACAAAGCATGCCAATTATTGGTCAGGAATTCAGGTATTTTTTCTATGCAGATGTGATTTTCAGCTACTACACAGATTTTAAGAGAACTATTAAAGATATATCTCCATATCTGACAGAACTTTTTATCCTGGGAGAGTACAGCCAGGCTTCTGCATCAATTGAATCGATTCACAAAATATAACTCTATTATGATAACTGCAGCAAACAGAACATTTTTGGTGAATGAATACTACTTTTCATCAAAGCTCAGAGAGATAGCCAGGATGAATTCAGCGGGGAGGGAGATTATCAATCTTGGGATCGGTAATCCTGACATGCCGGCTCCGGGAGTTGTTGCAGAGAAAATATCATCTTTATGCAGAACGGCCGGAAGTAACGGATATCAGAGTTATAACGGCATTCCGGAACTGAGAGAGGCCTTTGCCCTATGGTATGAGAAGTATTACAGTATTAAACTCGATCCCTGCGGGGAGATACTTCCCCTTATGGGTTCAAAAGAGGGAATCATGCATATAACAATGGCATTTGTAAATCCTGGAGAGAAAGTGCTCATACCGGATCCGGGATATCCTGCATACCGTTCAGCATCTCTCATTGCAGGAGCAGAAGTGATTGAATACGATCTTCTGGAAGAAAATGACTGGGAACCTGATTTTGAGAAACTTGAGTCAATGGATCTAAACGGAGTCAAATTAATGTGGATTAACTATCCGAATATGCCTACGGGTAAAAAAGCAACAACAGAACTCTTGAAAAAAGCAGTTGACTTTGGACATAGAAATCAAATTCTTATTTGTAACGACAACCCTTACAGCATGATCCTTAACGAAAATCCCCTAAGCATACTGGCAATAGAGGGGGCTGCTGAAGTTGCGATTGAACTCAACTCTCTGAGTAAATCCCACAACATGGCGGGTTTCAGAGTGGGAATGGTTGCAGCTAACTCTTCATTTATCAGTTCAGTGCTTAAGATCAAGAGCAACATGGACAGCGGGATGTACATGCCAATACAGATGGCGGCAGCGGCAGCTCTTGAGTTGGGAGAGGGTTGGTATCGGGCAATAAACAGAGAGTATCAAAGCAGAAGAGAGCTTGTAGAAAAATTGTTCGATCTGATGGAATGCAGCTACAATAAAAGACAAGCCGGTCTGTTTGTCTGGGCAAAAATTCCGGCGAAGTTCAGGGATTGTCACTCATTCTCTGACTACTATCTCAACAGAAGAGGAATATTTATTACCCCGGGAGAGATTTTCGGAAAAAACGGAAGAGAATATGCAAGGATCTCTCTTTGTGCCTCACAAACAATATTAAAGAAAGCTATCCAAAGATTAGAATTATGAAAGCTACAATAATCGGGTTGGGTTTGATTGGAGGATCACTCGCTTTAGACCTCAAAAAGAGAGGTTTTGCTTCCCGGATAACCGGGGTGGAGATAAACAGGGAAAACGGAGAAACAGCTCTCAGGAGAGAATTGGTGGATGAACTTGTCTCACCTGAGGAGGGAGTGAAAAAGGGTGATCTTATAATAGTAGCTGTCCCGGCTG
>JALNXR010000206.1 GCA_023230265.1 Bacteroidales bacterium
AGAACAGGAAACTTTGATGAAATCAGTCTGGGATACACACCGTCACAGGCCTACGCAGAAGCGGCAAGATGTATGCGCTGCGATGTCCGTTTAACTGTTAATGAGGAGAATTAATTATGGAAAAAAAGATAAATATCACCGTAAACGGCAAAGAATATAAAGTAAATGCCGGTAAAACCATACTGGAGTCCTGCAAAGAGATAGGAATTGAGATTCCCTCTCTCTGTTACCTCAAAGATGTCTCCCATAACGCCTCCTGCGGGATATGCGTGGTTGAGGTAAAGGGGGCCAGAACCCTTGTCCGTTCATGCGTAACACAGGCAGCAGAGGGGATGGTTGTCAAAACCAACTCCCCATCTATAGACGAGGCAAGAAGAACCAACCTGGAACTTCTGCTTGCCAACCACCCCAAAGACTGCCTTATTTGTGAAAGGAACGGGAACTGTGAACTTCAGGATCTTACAGCCACACTTGGAATAAAGGAGGCCTCCTATGAAAAAACCAAACCGGTTGCCCCCATTGATAACACATCGCCCTCACTGGTAAGGACTCCCGAGAAGTGTATTCTTTGCGGGAGATGTATTGCTGTCTGTGCCGAGGTTCAGACAGTGCATGCTATAGACTTTGCAGGAAGAGGTCTGAGAACAAAGGTTTCAACCTACAGGGACAAAGGACTCGGCAATGTTGCATGTACCTACTGCGGCCAATGTGCCCTGGTCTGCCCCACTGCTGCAATCACTGAGAAAGATGAATCAAAGAGTGTATTCAACGACATTTACAACGAGGATAAATTTGTAATTGTTCAGACTGCTCCTGCTATCAGGGTCGGAATCGGTGAAGCTATGGGCATGGAAGAGGGTGCACTGGTTACGGGCAAGATGGTTGCCGGGCTTAGAAAACTTGGCTTTGACAAGGTTTTCGACACTCAGTTCACAGCAGACCTTACCATAATGGAAGAGGGATTTGAGCTGATAAACCGGATAAAGAACAATGGAACACTCCCAATGGTAACCTCCTGCTCTCCGGGATGGATAAAGTTTATAGAACACTTTTTCCCAAATTCCCTGGATCATCTCTCCACCTGCAAATCCCCCCAGCAGATGTTTGGAGCAGTTGCTAAAAGCTACTATGCAGAAAAGCTTAACATAGATCCCCGTAAAATGGTGGTAGTGTCCATTATGCCCTGTACTGCAAAGAAATTTGAGTGCAAAAGACCTGAGATGAACTCTGCATTTCATTACTGGAAAAACAAAATGGGACTCACCGACAGGGATAATTTCTATGATGTAGACTATGTCCTTACCACAAGGGAGCTTGCAAAGATGTTCAAACAGGCCGGCATTGACTTTTCCAATCTTGCAGAGGAGGATTTTGACAATCCGCTGGGAATATCCACCGGAGCCGGAGCTATTTTCGCAGCTACAGGCGGTGTAATGGAAGCTGCGGTCAGAACTGCATACGAGGTAATCACAGGAAAACCGCTTCCATCCATCGATCTGAATGCTGTCAGAGGATTTGAAGGCATTAAGGAGGCCGAGCTCGATCTTGCCGGTACAAAAATCAAGGTTGCCGTGGCCCACACTCTTAAAAATGCCCGCAAACTTCTGGAACAGATTGAAGAAGGAAAATCACCTTATGCATTTATTGAGGTTATGACATGTCCGGGAGGTTGCCTGGGAGGAGGCGGACAGGCGATACCTACTACCTGGGAGATAAGACAAAAGAGAGCAAAATCAATCTACAAAGAGGACTCTCTCAAACCTATCAGAAAATCACATGAAAACCCGGCCATTAAGGAGATTTATCAGGATTTCTTCATAGAACCGCTGGGGCATCACTCACACGAGCTTCTCCATACATCATACACAAAAAGAGGAGTTTATTAATATTTAAAGGTTATTGTCCAAACGGAGCCCTTGCTGTAAAGATCTGTAAAAGGAGATTTTTTACATAGGGGCTCCGGTGTTTTTTGGTACAATTTGTGTATTTTTGAGGAGTAAAAATCATAATTATGAAAAGGACACTGACTTTGGCTGTAATTATACTTATGGCTGCCCCCCTGTTTTCACAGGAAAAGAATTTTATTGATCAGAATTATATTGAGATAACCGCAAGGGCAGAAAAAGAGGTTACTCCTGATGAAATATACCTGAATATCACAATAAAAGAGGAAGACAACCGCTCAAAATCCCTGGAAAAAAAGGAGCGGGATATGTTCAAAAAACTTACTGATCTGGGAATTGATCTTGAGAAGGATATGCAGATACAGGATATTTCCACCCTCCTCCAGAGATATCTGCTCAAAAAAGATGCTGTGCTCACTTCAAAATCCTATACTCTTAAGGTGACCAATACCACAATGCTGGTAAATGTTTTTAAAGAACTCGAATCTCTTGGGATCCCGGATGTCAACATTACTAAAACATCGCTCTCCAATACAGAGGATGTGAGACGGGATGTGATGCTTTCTGCTGCCATGAGCGCCAGGGAGAGTGCAGAGAAACTTGCAAAGGCACTGGGAAGAGAACTTGGAAAGGTAATTTTTATCCAGTGTTATGATAACACGCCCAGGATGCTAAAGAGCAATGTTATGGAGATGAGAAGCCTCTCGTATGCAGCAGATGAGTCATTTAAGGAACCTGTCCTGGAGTTTGAAAAGATCAGGTTTGACCAGTCCGTCTTTGTAAGATTCTCTCTCGAATAACCGGCAGCCATCTGATGAGTAAAAGGAGAAGAGGATCCGGGACAAAATCTTTTTTTATCATTCTGTTGCTTGTAGCAGGAGGTTTGGTGTTTTATGCTCTGCGGGGAGGGAATACCCGGGACACGGACAATGATATGGAAGAAGACAAACTTCCTGTCGCTATTAATCAGCTATTATCCAATGAAATATCAGATCTGGAGGAGACGAAAAGATTTGATAGTCAGATAGAAACCTTTATGCGAACCTGGGCAATAAAAGGTCTCTCACTGGCAATTATGAAGGATGAGAAGCTGATCTATGCCAAAGGTTACGGATGGGCTGACCGGGAGAGAGGAGAAGAGATGGATGTTAGCCACATTATGAGAGTTGCCTCTGTTTCCAAACTGATTACAGCAGCAGCAATAATGAAGTTATCTGAGGAGGGGTTGCTCTCGCTGGATGACAAGCCCTTCTCCGAAGAAGGGGTGCTCGATCTTCCTCAGTTCCAGAACATAAAAGACCGCAGAGTAAGAGATATCACCATAGACCATCTTCTAAGGCATCGTGCAGGTTTCACTCTCAGAGGGGGAGATCCCCTGTTCAACACTCTCACAGTCAAATATCGTCTAAAACTGGATACAGTACCTGCTCCGGACGATGTGATAGCCTTCTCTCTTAGAAGCAATCTGGGTTTTACCCCGGGTAGCAGCAGCCGGTATTCAAATCTCGGATATCTTATTTTATCAAGATTGATAGAGGTGATTACAGGGGAGAGTTACGAGTCGTATGTAAAGAGTAAGGTTTTAAATCCTGCCGGAATCTACGATATGCATTTGGGGAGAAATCTTTATGAACAAAAAAGAGACAACGAAGTAAGATATTACGAACCTGACAATCAGGAACTTATCCCCTCTTTTACCGATGGAACGACTATGTGTTCCAGGTGCTACGGAGGAAATAATATTGAGGGACTTATGGGAGCCGGAGGCTGGATTGCCTCACCTACTGAACTGTTGCTGCTGGCAGCTTCATTGGATGGCAGGAACAGTGTAAAGGATATACTATCAAAGGAGAGCATAGATTATATGACCTCATCGGGAGGCGGAATTCTCCCGGCAGGCTGGTCAAAAGCTAACAGCAGGGAGTGGTCCAGAACCGGGACACTCTCCGGAAGCAGTGCACTGGTTAAATATCAGAAAAGCGGTTACGCCTGGGCGGTGGTTACCAATACGAGTTCCTGGAACGGATCCCGATTCCCCCGGCAAATTGATTATCAGTTCAAAAAAGCTATTCTTAAAGTTACATCCTGGCCTGGCAGGAATCTTTTTGAGATCAGTCAGCAAGCTCAGCAGGAAAGAGATCCCCGGAAAGCAGATGAAGGGTAATCTCTTTTACCTTTGTCTCATAAAGTGAGTTAAGCATTCTGTCATAAGCATTCATATAGGAGAGCTGTATATCCCTGAACTCTATTCCTGAGAGAGAACCCAGACGGTATTTTTCCATAGCTGCATCCAGATTGAGGTATGCAGTCTCTTTGTTCTCTTTCTCAAAGTCAACCATTCTCAGATTATTTCTGTATAGGTTATAAAGCTGTCTGAGTTCGCTCTCCAGCTCCTGAGAAGAGAGCAATGTTGCAAGTCTGGCGTT
>JALNXR010000207.1 GCA_023230265.1 Bacteroidales bacterium
TGATAGCAGACATTATATCAGTGTCATCCAGAAGAGCGAATTTGTCAAGCACCTCTTTTCTATTTAGATCCTCCTCTTTAAAGCTGTTGGCAAGGAAAAAGATTAATGCAGCTGATCCGGGAAGATTTAAAGAGTGAGCAACCAACTCCCTTGCCCTGCGCAATATCTGAATCAGCAGCTGTTCAGCTGCCACAACAGTTTTGTGAAGATAGACCTGCCAATACATGAGTCTTCTTGAAATCAGAAATTTTTCTACTGAATAGAGCCCTTTCTCCTCCACTACCAGACGGTTCTCATGTACCCTGAGCATCTTTAATATCCTTTCATGACCTATCATCCCCTCAGCAACACCTGAGAAAAAGCTGTCTCTTCTCAAATAGTCCAGACGGTCTACATCCAGCTGGCTTGAGACGAGCTGATGGAGATAGTATTTGGGATAGGTACCGAGAAAAATCTCAATAGCACTGTTAAGTCTCCCCCCCATCTGACGATTCATCTCCCTGAGCATGGCCAGTGATATCTCCTCGTGTGAAATCCCCTGCAGTATGTTCTTTTCAAGAGTGTGGCTGAATGGGCCATGACCTACATCGTGAAGCAGGATTGCCGCAAGAGCAGCCTCCTCTTCCAACCGGTCAATATCTGTTCCCTTGGACCTTAAATTTATAATAGCCTCTCTCATCAGGTGCATTGCACCTAAAGCATGGAGCAACCTGGAGTGTGTGGCTCCGGGGTAAACCAGAGATGTAAGTCCCAGTTGCTTAATATCTCTGAGCCTTTGAAAATAGTGGTGTTCTGTTATCTCCTGAATCAGACCGGACGGAATATTGATAAAACCGTGAACCGGATCGTTTATTATCTTGTAGGTGTTTATCATTTAGTAAAGATAAGAAAATATGAATTATTTTGAATTAATTAATAATTGTTCTATATTTGTGCCGGAATGGTGAAATGCAGTAAGGGGACGGAGAGTCCCCTTATTTTGTAAAAACAGACAGGGTATGATAGATAAAGAACAGATTAATCACCTTATTAACAACTATCTGGAGGAAAACAAACTCTTCCTTGTCGGTATTGATACCGACAGCGAGAACAATGTTGAGGTAATAATTGAATCAACCGATTCTTCCGTAAATCTGGATGATTGCTCGGCTCTCAGCAGGTTAATAGAACAGGGACTCGACCGGGAAAAAGAGGATTACTCCCTGACTGTTACATCTGCAGGTCTCGACAGGCCTTTTAGGGTACCGGAACAATACAGGAAATATTGCGGCAGGGATGTGGAGATTGTCATGAAGGGGGGAGAGAAGCTGACGGCTGAGATTCTCTCTGTCTGTGATACCGGAATTGAGATCTCTTATGAAAAACTTATAAAGAGAGATGGTAAAAAGAAAAGAGAAAAAACAGAGATCAGGCAGTTAATCAACTTTTCTGATCTGAAATCAGTCAGACCAAAAATTAAAATTTGAAATTTTTAACATAATTTACCTAAAATGGAAGGGTTAAATTTAATCAGCACATTTGCAGAATTCAAGGAACTGAAGAACATAGACAGGATAACTATGATGAGTGTTCTGGAGGATATATTTCGTAACCAGCTGATAAAGATGTACGGAACCGCAGACAATTTTGATATAATCATCAATATTGATAAGGGTGACTTTGAAATATGGAGGAACAGGGAGGTAGTTGAAGAGGTTGAGGATCCAAATACCCAGATCTCACTGGAAGAGGTTAGAAAGACAGACGACTCCTATCAGATCGGTGAAGAATTCACCGAGGAGGTAAAGCTTGCAAGCTTCGGAAGAAGGGGAATACTTAATCTCCGTCAAAACCTTTCGGGACGCATAGCAGATATTGAGAAAGCAAATCTTTACAATAAATACAAGGATAAAATCGGTGAAATTGTGGTTGGGGAGGTATATCAGGCCTGGAGGAAAGAGGTACTTGTAATGGATGAGGACGGAAATGAACTTTTACTGCCAAAAAGTGAGCAGATCCCATCAGATTTCTTCAGAAAGGGGGATACCGTAAGGGCGGTTGTTGCAAGAGTGGAAATGAACAATAACAATCCTGTGATAACACTCTCCCGGACTTCTCCGGTCTTTCTCGAGCGACTTTTTGAACAGGAGGTTCCGGAAATTTTTGACGGTCTTATAACAATTAAAAAGATTGTCAGAATACCCGGAGAGAGAGCAAAGGTTGCAGTGGAGTCATATGATGAGAGAATTGATCCTGTTGGAGCATGTGTAGGCGTAAAAGGTTCCAGAATTCACGGAATTGTACGGGAACTCCGGAATGAAAACATCGACATAATCAACTGGACTTCAAATATGCAGCTTTTAATTCAGAGAGCTCTCAGCCCTGCTAAAATATCATCTGTTAAGATTAATGAGGAGGAGAAAAGGGTGAGCGTTTACCTTAAGCCCAACGATGTATCTCTTGCAATAGGTAAGGGAGGCAGCAATATTAAGCTTGCAGGCCTTCTGATAGACAAGGAGATCGATGTGTTCAGAGACATTGAGGAGGAGGAAGACGAAGAGGATGTTCTGCTTAGTGACTTCAGCGATGAAATTGACAGCTGGATAATTGATGCTCTAAAATCCATCGGATGCGACACTGCAAAAAGCGTTCTGGCTCTGCCTGTTTCAGAAATCGTCAGAAGAGCGGACCTGGAGGAGGAGACGGTTATTGAGGTACAAAAGATTCTCAAAGCAGAGTTTGAAGAGTAACATTATTTTTTAAGGAGGGCAATTTATGACAGATACAGGGAATATCAGCGAAACCATCAGAATTAACAGAATCCTTAAAGAGTTCAATATAGGGATGAATACCCTTATTGAATTTTTAAGGAGCAAAAAAATTGAAGTCGAGGCATCCCCTGCCACAAAAATAACTCCTGAAATTTATGCTTTGGTTCAGAAAGAATTTGGCAAAGAACAAATTATTAAAGAGCAGTCAAAAAAGATAGCAATTAAGGTGAAAGATATTACCGACAAGGCAGATTCAGAAAAATCTGATGAGGGAGAGGAATATGTCCCTGTAAGGGAGGTCTTTATCAAAACGACCATTGTAGAACCTCCCGCACCAAAAATTATTGGAAAAATTGATCTGGACAGAGGTTCAAAACCGTCAGAACCTAAAAAGGAGGTGCCTCTGGCTACTCCGACTGTCAGCAAAGAGAGTGCTCCAGCCGTTTCCGGGACTCAAACTGAAACACCGTTTGTACCAGTTACACCTGCCACACAGGGTACTCCTGCAGCTTCTGCAACTACTACAGCTTCTGCGACTACTCCAGCTCATGAAACTCCTGCAACTCCTGCAGCACCGGTTACCCCTGTTCAGGCTGATCAGCCTGAGGCAGACGCTAAACCTGTTCAGGTAAGCAAAGCGGCCATAGTGGAAAAAAACAGTATCCCGGAGAAAGATTCCGGAGAAAGGAAAAAGCAGGAAGAGCCGCTTAAAGAGAGGCCAGACACTAATCTTTCCAAAGAGAGCTCCTTCACTCCCAAAAATGATAAACCACAGGTTAAGACTACTGATAAAAGAGAGGAACAGCCAACCCGCGGGGAGAGAAGAGCTTCACCCCAGCAACAGCCTTCGGTAAGCAGTCAGGATCTTAGCTCTGCACTCTCAAGGATCGAACATATTGAGACAAGAATTGAAAAATTAAAAGGGGTTAAGATAAGCGGTAGCATTGATCTCTCTCAGTTTGAGAAGAAAAAAGGTGAACAAAAGAACGGAACACCATCCCAGAAGCCTGCAGCCAAAGGAAAACGGGAAAGAATACATAAACCAGCAAGGGAGAAGATAGATCCATTCAGGGATAATCGCCAGGATAGCTCCTCCAGAACAAAGGAGGGAACAGGTAAAACAGGTAAACATCAAAGAGAGAGATTCAAACCTGTCCGGACAGAGGTGGATGAGGATGCTGTTCAGAAGCAGATCAAAGAGACCTATGCCAAGATGACTGAGAACAAGGGTAAGACTAAGGGTTCAAAATACCGCAGGGATAAGAGGGAGATTATCAGTCAGAGGATGCATGAAGAGCAGGAGCTCCAGGAGATGTCCAGCAATATCCTCAAGGTTACTGAGTTTGTAACAGTCAACGACCTCTCTGTAATGATGAATGTTACTGTTACAAAAGTTATAGAAGCCTGTATGAATCTCGGTCTTATGGTATCAATCAACCAACGGCTGGATGCAGAGGCTCTGGTTCTTGTGGCTGAGGAGTTTGGATTTAAGGTAGAATTTGTGACTGCAGATATACAGGACTCCATACAAGAGGAGGCCGACAAACCGGAAGATCTCCAACCCCGTC
>JALNXR010000208.1 GCA_023230265.1 Bacteroidales bacterium
TACTATCTTGGAGCAGATTCTCTGAGGGATGGTGAGGATGAGAGGATGGGTGTGCTGGTGCACAGAATAGATAAAGACACCTCAGGATTATTGCTGATTGCAAAAAACGAATACTCCCAGCTTTTTCTGGCAAAGCAGTTTGCCGACCATACAGTAGAGAGGGAATACACTGCACTGGTTTGGGGTAATCTGGATAAGGAGGAGGGAAGAATTGAGGGAAATATTGCCAGGGATCCCAATGACCGTTTGAGATTCAAGGTCTTTCCGGAAGGGAACACAGGGAAGCATGCAGTGACTCACTACAAGGTCACCGAGAGGTTCGGATACACTACACTTGTGAGTTGCAGGCTTGAAACCGGTAGGACACACCAGATAAGAGTACATATGGATTATATCGGACATCCTCTCTTTAACGATTCCAGATATGGTGGCGACAGAATTCTAAAGGGTACCATCTATGCAAAGTTCAGGCAGTTTGTGGATAACTGCTTCTCACTTATGCCCCGGCAGGCACTTCATGCCAGAACCATCGGCTTTGTTCACCCCTCTACAAAAAAGAGACTCCTGTTTGAGAGTCCCCTTCCTCAGGATTTTCTGAGTGTCACAGAAAAGTGGAGAAACTACTCCAAATATTCTCCGAACTAAAAAAGCAGGTTGGTCAGAATCTTCTGAAACCTCCCGGAGGGGGGCTGGATCCTCTGTGTCCCTGACCGGATCCCTCTTTGCCCTTCTCTCCGAATGAGCCGAATCTCCAGGTAAAGGAGAGTAGGAAATACTGTCTTAGAGTATTGGTGCGGGTATCCTCTATGTAGTTATCAGTGGTTGTTCTGTTAATATTCTTTGACTGATTGAGAATATCATAGACCTTTAACCTCACAGTTGCGGAGTTTTTAAGCAACTGTTTGGATATCTCTGCATTCCATACTTTGACCGGCTCATTGAAATCACTGTTGTAACCCATGTAGAATCTGTAGTCAAAATCGGAGATCAGATTGAATCCTGCAGGAAGGCTCCAGTTAATATTCATGTTTACTGAATTCGACCAGGTTGCAGGTTTGTTTTGTTGTTCAATTGTGTACCATGCGTAAGAGTAGGCGGCAGAACCACCTGCTGATGCCTCAAGCTTGTCACCCCTGTAGGTCAGTCTTAACCTTTCGGAAACATGGAGCGATGTTGTAAGGTTTCTTATATTGTTGGAGTAGTTGGCCCCTTTGTTTAATCCTCCCCGGGTGTCTGACATAACAAAAAACTTGCTTTTTGCAATCGGTGTACTGTGCATCAGATTGGCAGAGAGAGAGTAAACTCCGTTTTCGTTTACGGGCATACTCTTTTGCACCCCACCTGATTCATACCATGTTTTGTTCACTATCTTGTCCATGGTATAACGTCCCTCCGCTCTCACTTCGGTTGTCTTAAAACTTCCTTTGACACTCTTACGATACCTGATCTGCAGATTGTGTTCAAATTCCGGAAGCAGGTCCGGATTCCCGAGAGGAAGATAGAGCGGATTCGAGTTATCCGGCACAGGTTGCAACTGACTGATGGATGGCTGATTGGTTATTCCCCTGTATCTGATTCTCATAGATTCATTGTCCGAAAAATCATATTCAAAAAATGCAGTGGGTGAATAATTAACCACATTTCTGGAGATCTCCCTGTCTCCCGTACTTATTGTCACCGAGGGCTGTACATTAATACCTACCGAATAATTAAACTTATCTGTAACTCTTCTTACATTTACCTCAGCCCTTTGATTAATAAATGTGTTTTCGAAGTAGTTTGAGTAGAGAGTATCCCTGATGTCATATCTCTCTGTAAGGGTATTATAATTGAACGACTCCTTGTCAGAATAGTTTTTTCTGAAACTGTAGCTGTATCCAAGTTCCATAAAAAACTTATTACCCAGAGGTTCTGTATAGGTCAGTCTTCCTCCAAGGTTGTAATTCGACTGTTTAACATTATATTTTTGGTCAATCACCTCTGTATAAGGATCCTCTCCGTAAAGATCTGTTGTAGACCTGTTGTATGCATCAATCTCATTGTTTCCGTATCCATATGTGAAGTTTACAGAGAATGTTCTTCCTGTCTTGTTAAATTTCTGGCGAAAGAGAAGATCTCCGCTAATGTTCTGGGAATTGTTGTTACCAAAAGACTCGCTTATACCCTCATTTATAAATGTCCCTGAAGAGCCCACAGTGTTGTATTCGTTTCTCTCCATAAAATCTCCACGGTTGAAGTTTACATTTGGCCTAAAGAGTACAGAGGTCAATTCAGAAAGCTGATATTCAAGTTCAATACCGGCTCTGTGGCCATTGGAATTGTTGTCAGAATAATTTTTCTGAATATTGTTAAAACTGCTATCCTGCAGAAAATTCTGACGGTACCGTTCTGTTTCGGATACTGTTCCGCTGCCGGTATAGAGATAACTCCCTGTAATTTTTAGTTTTTTGTTTTCACTCTCGGAAGATCCGTTCAACCCTCCCATCCAGGAGGTAGTTATGCCGTTTCCGCCCCAGTTCATAACTGAGCCGCCGATCCTCACTCCTCCCCTTCCGGAAAAGCCTCCCCCCATAGAACTTCTCATACTTCTCATCATACTTCCGGCAATATCAAAAAATCCCCTGTTATTGGTGTTGTTGGCATTTGCAAGAATGCTCAACTGGCTCTTATCAGTAAAATTGCCTGCCATACCTGCAAACTGGAACCTTTCATCTGTCCCGTACCCTCCTGTCATGTTTCCAAACCATCCGTTCATCATTCCGGGCCTTATACTCAAATCTATAACAGTCTCTTCTTCTCCGTCATCTATTCCTGTGAACCTGGCTTGTTCGGATTTTCTGTCCACAACTTTTACCTTATCGATTATCCTCGCAGGCAGATTTTTTGTTGCCAGTTGCGGGTCGTCCAGAAAAAAGGGTTTTCCATCTATCATCACCTTATTTATTACCTTCCCGTTTACTGTAATATTCCCATCGGTGTCAATCTCAATTCCCGGAAGTTTCTTAAGAAGTTCCTCGAGCATGTCCGAGTCGGTGGTTTTGAAAGATGAGGCATTGTATTCCAGTGTATCCTTTTTCACAATAATCGGATTGCCCATAGCCGAAACAACAACAGCATCCAATGTATTTACTGCCTCTTTGAGATAGATTTTCCCAAGATCCACAAGCCTTTGTCCCATGGATGAAATCTCGATTTCCAATGGCTGATAACCGAGAAATTCGGTTTTTACTTTATAATCGCCCTCTGTAAGACCAGTTATCTCCGCCCATCCTGAGGCATCTGTAAGAGCGTACCTGACAGGAGTGGAATCCCCCTTTTTAGTTACGGAAAGAGTGGCAAATTCCACCGGTTTTTTACTTAAGCTATCAATCACAACAACCTTGATCCTGAAATCCTTAGCAACTTCAACGGCTTTAAGACAGTCTGGTATAAGAGCTATAGCTAACAACATAATCAGTGTTTTCCTCACAATATTCATAAGAGTAAAAATAATCAAAACGCTATTTTGACTATAAAAAGTGTAAAAGGTTAAATCAAAAAAAAAATTATTTAATCCTTGACGGATTCTGCTTCACAAAACTACTCCAGTCACTTCTGCTCTCCTTCTTTTTGCTGACAATCACACCACCGGAGGAGTGGCAAAAAGCAACTGCAAGTGCATCCGTTGCATCATAGCTTCCGGGAACCACCTCTATCCTGAGCATGTTAGTAAGTATGGAGGCCACCTGCTCCTTGGATGCTGCACCTCTACCGGTTATTGAGAGCTTAACCTTTCTGGGAGCATATTCGAATACAGGCAGATCTCTGTTGACTGCAGCAGAAATTGCAGCGCCCTGAGCTCTTCCCAACACAAGCATTGACTGTATGTTTTTACCATAAAATGGTGCCTCAACAGCCAGTTCATCCGGATGATAGGTATCGATGAGATCCGTCACCTGCATGTATATCCTTCTTATTTTTACAAATATATCTGACTCTTTTCTGAGATCCAGCACGCCCATTGCTATATATGTAACCTCACGGGGAGTACAGCTCAATACACCCCATCCAAAGATACGTGAACCGGGATCTATGCCTAAAATAATTCTTTGCCCTTTCAAATCACTGTCAATCAATAAAAGTGAATCCGGTATACTCCTGCAGAGGTTCAGGAATTCTTATTCCACTCTCCTCCTGATTGTTCTCCAGAAGTGCAGCAACAATTCTGGGAAGAGCCAGAGAACTGCCGTTAAGGGTATGAGCCCACTGAGTTCTTCCCTCTTCATCTTTATATCTGAGTTTAAGTC
>JALNXR010000209.1 GCA_023230265.1 Bacteroidales bacterium
CCTATGATAAATGCAGGTGCAAAATCGGTTGTGATGCACTCTGACGGTTGGACGGTAAGTACTGCCGACAGAAAAAAATCGGCCCATTTTGAACTTATGGTGGCAATAAAAAAGGGAGATCCGGATGTTTTATCTACATTTGAATACATTGAAAATGACAAAAACAGATTAAGGAATTGATTTGACAAATGGCTAAACAGGCAGCAATAGAAAAAGAGGGCACAATTATAGAAGCCCTGTCCAATGCGATGTTTCGCGTAGAGTTAGATAACGGGCATGTTATTATAGCTCACATCTCGGGTAAGATGCGGATGCACTACATACGAATCCTGCCGGGAGACAAAGTGAGAGTAGAGATGTCCCCTTATGATCTGTCAAAAGGAAGAATTTCTTTCAGATACAAATAAATGAAAATAATAATATGAAAGTCAAGGCATCCATTAAGAAGCGCAGCGAAGATTGCAAGATAGTTAAACGCAAAGGTCGTCTCTATGTTATATGCAAAAAGACCCCTAAATTCAAAATGCGCCAGGGATAATTTATCAATTTGAAAACAATAAAGAGAAAATAGATTATGGCAAGAATAGCCGGAGTTGATTTACCAAAAAACAAAAGAGGAGAGATAGGTCTGACCTATATCTACGGCATCGGGCACAGTTCCGCCAAGACAATCCTTACAAAACTCGGGATTGATTTTAATACCAAGGTTAAGGACTGGAACGATGACCAGATCGCAGCTATCAGGGCAATGATAGCCTCTGAATACAAAATCGAGGGAGAACTTCGTTCATCCGTTCAGCTTAATATCAAAAGGTTGATGGATATCGGATGTTACAGAGGTATTCGCCATCGTATCGGACTTCCTGTAAGGGGACAATCTACCAAGAACAATGCCCGCACAAGAAAAGGCCGTAAGAAAACAGTGGCAAACAAGAAGAAAGCAACTAAATAGAACCTAGATTATGGCAAAAAAGACAGGAACAACCAGTAAGAAAAAAGTTGTAAAGGTGGATGCCTATGGACAGGCTCACATATCTTCAACTTTCAACAATGTAATAGTTACCCTTACCAACTCAACCGGGCAGGTAATCAGTTGGTCTTCTGCCGGTAAGATGGGTTTCAGAGGGTCAAAGAAGAATACTCCCTATGCTGCTCAAACTGCAGCGGAAGATTGTGCAAAGGTGGCTTTCGACATGGGTCTGCGCAAAGTAAAGGCCTATGTTAAAGGTCCCGGAGCAGGCCGTGAATCGGCAATCCGTACAATACACGGTGCAGGTATAGAAGTTACAGAGATTGTTGATGTGACACCGCTTCCTCATAACGGATGCCGTCCGAAGGGGCGCCGCAGAGTATAACCCTAATAATTCATTTTAAATTAATTAATATGGCAAGATATACAGGGCCTTCAACAAAAATAGCCCGCAAGTTTGGAGAGCCAATCTTCGGCGCCGACAAAAGTTACGAAAAGAAAAATTACCCTCCGGGACAGCACGGACTGACCAGAAAGCGTAAAAAAATATCAGAGTATGGAGTGCAGCTGAAAGAGAAACAAAAGGTTAAATATACCTATGGTATTCTGGAAAGACAATTCCGCAACATATATGAAAAGGCTTCAAAAATGAAGGGGCGTAAAGGCGAAAACCTTATCCTGCTTCTCGAGAGCCGTCTTGACAATCTGGTCTACAGAATGGGTATTGCTCCTTCAAGAGCTGCTGCCCGCCAGCTTGTAACGCATTGTCACATAGTTGTTAACGGAGAAATCTGCAACATTCCCTCTTCAATTGTAAAGCCAGGTGACATTATTGGCGTAAGAGAGAGATCAAAGAGCCTTGAAGTGATTCAGGATAGCCTCTCCAGGGGAGCTGCAAGATACTCCTGGCTGGAGTGGGACGGTACCAGACTCGCAGGTAAATTCCTGAATATGCCTGATAGGAGCGAGGTTCCCGAAACCATTAATGAACAGCTTATAGTTGAGTTATACTCTAAATAAAAAATAAAATGGCAATATTAGCATTTCAAAAACCCGATAAGGTAATAATGCTTGATGCAACCGAGACTTTCGGTCGCTTTGAGTTCCGCCCTCTCGAACCAGGTTATGGTATAACAGTTGGTAACGCACTGCGTCGAATACTCCTGTCATCTCTTGAAGGGTATGCTATTACTGCTGTGAAGATACAGGGAGTTGACCATGAATTTGCAACAATCCCCGGAGTTATTGAAACAGTTGTAGACATAATATTGAATCTTAAACAAGTAAGGTTCAAAAGGATGATTGAAAGCGAGGATTCCGAGATTGTGAATGTATCCGTTAACGGAAAACAGAGTTTCACAGCCGAGGATATCTCAAAAAACCTCTCATCTTTTAAAGTCCTCAATCCTGAACTGCATATCTGTACAATGGAACCGTCGGTAAAACTCTCCGTTGAACTGAGAATCGGCAAGGGAAGGGGTTATGTTCCCTCAGAAGAGAACCGCCCGGAGGAAGATACCCCACTGGGACTTATTCCGGTTGATTCGATCTTCACCCCCATCAAGAATGTGAAATATTCTGTGGAGAACTGGCGTGTTGAGCAAAAGACCGACTACGAAAAGCTGAACATTGAGATAACAACAGACGGATCCATACATCCCAAAGAAGCTCTCAAAGAGGCAGCAAAAATATTGATACATCACTTTATGCTCTTCTCAGACGAGAAGATCACCCTGGAGACCCCTGTTGAGGTTGTTAGCAGTGAGCTGGATGAGGAATCACTCAGAATGAGACATCTGCTTATGACCAAACTGGCTGACATGGAACTCTCGGTAAGAGCACTCAACTGTCTTAAAGCAGCTGAGATAGAAACTTTTGCAGAGCTTGTGTCACTTCAGAGATCGGAGCTTATGAAATTCAGGAATTTTGGCAAGAAATCTCTCGCTGAGATAGACAACCTGGTTGAGCGTTACAAACTCAATTTTGGAATGGATGTAACAAAGTATAATATTGAAAAGAAAGTATTGAAACATGAGGCACAATAAAAAAATCAACCATCTGGGCCGCAAGAGCGGGCACCGTAAGGCAATGCTTGCAAACCTTGCTTCCTCTCTGATTTTGCACAAGAGAATCGAGACCACCGTTGCAAAGGCAAAAGCCCTGAGAGTTTACATTGAACCACTTATCACCAAATCAAAGGAAGACACAACTCATTCCAGAAGAGTGGTTTTTTCCTATATTAAGCAAAAAGAGGCTGTCACAGAGCTCTTTAGAATTGTTTCTCCAAAGATTGCCGAGCGTCAGGGTGGTTATACCAGGATTCTTAAAACAGGTTTCCGTCAGGGAGATGCTGCCGATATGGCAATAATTGAGCTGGTTGACTTTAATGAAGCTGCTATCTCTGCAGCAAAGCAGGAGAGCAAAAAGAGCACTACACGCCGCAGCAGGGCAAAGAAGGCTGCGGATCAGGAGGCACCTGCAGCAGGAAAAGCAAAGAGCGAAGTAAAAAAGGAGAAACCGGCTGCAAAGAGCAAGGTAGAGGATAGTAAACCTGAAGATAGTAAGCCTGAAGCAGAACCACAAACAACTGAAGAAGAGAATCCGGCAAACGAAAGTGAACCGGAAGTAAAACCAGAATAAAATCATCTCAGGGCCCTGCCCTGGGGATTTAGTTCCTTAGAGTGAGGCGGGCGAATATAGTAGTGTTAAGAAAGAGGCAGAGTTGCCTCTTTTTTAATTTTGCTCTCTTATTCTTAATTTTTGAGGAAAGTTTTCGTTGAAAATATTCATCCGCTATGATTGATTTTGCAAGTAAATAGTTGATTATCGGATTATTTGTCGTAGCTTTGCGGCAATGACATTTAAAGAACTTAAAGTAGCCGAGCCAATATTGAAGGCTCTGATACAAGAGGGTTATTCAACCCCGACACCAATCCAGCAAGAAGCCATACCAATTATTCTTAATAATTCTGACATCTTGGGCTGTGCACAGACAGGCACAGGTAAAACAGCGGCATTTTCTATTCCGATCATTCAAATGCTGCAATCTAATATTAATCAGGGCAAAAACAAAGAGATAAAAGCCCTGGTGATAACTCCCACAAGAGAGCTCGCAATCCAGATAGGAGAGAGCTTTGCTGCCTATGGAAAGTACACATCACTCAGACACACCGTGGTTTTTGGCGGAGTGGGCCAGGGCCCTCAGACTTCTGCTCTCAAACGGGGAGTTGATATACTGATAGCAACTCCGGGACGGCTGCTGGACCTTATTAACCTGGGATATATCAATCTCAGGGGTATTCA
>JALNXR010000011.1 GCA_023230265.1 Bacteroidales bacterium
ATGATTGAATAGTGCCATATCTAAGCCGACATTCACAGTTCGTGACTTTTCCCATGTCAAGGTTTCGTTACCTGGGTAGCTGATATCGTTAAAAGATTCACCTTTATTGAATAGAATATTCCCAGGACGGGTACTAATAGTCGTGACACTTGAAATTTTTCTTTTTCCTGCCGCTATGCCGGCAATACCCCAAGATGCTCGTAACTTCAACATGTCGACCCATGAAACTTGTTCCATGAAACTCTCACGAGAAATTAACCAACTGCCACCTAATGACCAGAACGGAGAAAATTTATCTCGTTGTTTCTTTGATTGAAAATTCGATGCATCTGTACGGAAGCTACCTGTTAGCGAGTAGCGATCATTATAAGTATAGGATATATTAGCATATACTGAGAAAAAACGGTCTTCATATGTAGTTAAAGTACCTAAATCATTATATGGCATTTTTGTTTTAGCATCTGAAACTCTATTAAAAATAGTAACAACATCAGATATGTAATCAGGTTGTACTTGTACTGCATTCGTGTATTTGTTGTAACCATAGCGGGTAATAGAAGGCGTAAAATTTGTTGTTGAAGAGAGAACTTCTGTACCTGCAAGTAGGCTAAAAGCATGTTTATCTTTTGAATAGTTGTAATCAGCCTGTCCGCGAATGGTGTATGCTTCATACACATTTTCATTATCGGTGAAGATTCCTCCGTTTGGGAAATAGGATTCGAACATTCCAGTAGATGCATTCAGAGTCGAATAGGTATTGTAATAATTGCGTACAAAGTACGACTCCGGATCATATGCAAGATGTGAGGTAGAACGACCCCATTCGTACTGCCCTTTAGCACTGAGATTAAGACCCCATATAGTGCTGTACCCAAATCCACCATGTATGCGATAGTTCATCGTTTTTGCGCTGTTGTCAATATATTGACGGTCTTTTATCGGATTGTAATGCCAATCAGCTGGAGTTTTGCCTTGGCATTCTGACTCTAGAATCGACTCATAAACAGTACTATGGGTAGGAACATGGAGATATTCACTATTTTCACCAACAAGACGTGTCCATGGAGTAACAATACCCGAAAGATTGGAGTAAATCGAACTGCCTCTATTCTGTTGTTTGGTAAAAGATGAACTTAATCCAACATCAAACGTAAGATTATTTGTAAGTTTTGAACTGGTATTAATATTCAAAATCACACGTTGTTTATCATTACCTTTCAGGAAACCTTTTTCATCATCATATAAGCCTGAAAATGAATAACTCATTACGTCGCTCTTCCCACGCAAAGCAACATTATATTGACTGCGCAACATCTTACGAAAAATATAATCATTCAAGTCATCTTTCCATACTCCTTTGTTTCCGAGTTCTATCAACTCATTTTTAAAATTGTTGTATTGGTCAGCTGTTATATTTCCCTTCATATCTCTTTCAAAAAGAAGACGGCGAGGTTCTGACATATAGGTTAGATGGTTTCTAGGATCACTGTATGGGTCGTTGGCTAATGGTAATGCATTATATCCGTGCATCAATTCTACATATCTAAACTGATTTTCAGCTGATGCCATATTGAATAAATAGTCTAGATCTACACGAGAACTTACCGACCAATATGCATCAGTTGAAATATCCAATTTATTACTTTTACCCTTCTTGGTTGTGATAACGATAACGCCATTTGCGGCACATGCACCATAAATTGATGTTGCAGCCGCATCTTTCAGAACTGTAATCGACTCGACATCATTTGGATTGATAGTCTCAAAAGGGTCGTTAGTTTCGGTGTTGTTGCTGATGGGGAATCCATCTAAAACGATAAGTGGATCACTATCACTCTGGTAGCCTCTAAGTGAACCTTTACCTCTGATAGTAAAACGGTTGGCACCATCGACTGATGAATTTTCGACTGTCAATCCAGGTACTAGACCATTAAGAATATTTGAGATATTCGCAGTAGGTTTTTGTCTTAATTTATCGCTACTGAGAATTGAGTATGCCCCCGTAGAACGCTCCTTGGGAATTGTCTGATAACCGGTCACCACCATCTCTTCCAGAAAAGCTGCATCCTCCTGCATAACAATATTAACCATTGTTCTGTTTCTCACAGAATAGAATTCTGATTTCATTCCTATACAGGTGACCTCAAGGATATCCTCAGGAAGCACATCCGGAATCTCATAATTACCATTATCATCCGATGCTACACCCCTGTTTGTCCCTTTCACTCTTATTGCAACTCCGGCAAGAGGACGATTTTTATTGTCGGTCACCGTTCCTTTTACTGTAATTCTCACAGGTTTTTGTTGTCCTGTAACTATAGAACCGGTATCAGGCTTTTCGTTGCCGGCATAAACTAAAACCTGCCTCTCAACAACCTGATATTTTACAGAAGTATTCTGCAAAAGTTTATCCAGAATTATATTAATGGACTCATTCTCTGCAGAAAGATTTACATTCCTGTTCAAGTACTTCTCAGCATCTTCTGTAATTAAAAACAGGTATTCACTCCTCTTTTCAATTTCAGAAATAGCCTGACGAATCGTCACGTTTTTAAGATTTACTGATACCTCCTTAGGTTGCGAATAGACATTTCCAGCCAGAATATCCAGAGGGAATAACATAGTAAACAAAAAAGCAATTCTTAACACGCAAAGCATATTGCTACATTTTTTGTAGACACCATCATTTAAATTTATTTTTTGCTCCATAAAGTATTTATAGTTTAAAATTTGAAAATTTCATTTTTTGCATATATCGGGTGTTTCTGTCATATGTTTAATTTACTGTTTTTTATAAATATGTAGCTGATCATTGTCCCTTTTATAATCTGTTGATGACAGAATTGATAATGAGGTCATCAAACTATCTATATTGCTGGATAGATAAAGTTTCCCTGAAACTCTCCTCTCTGAAATAGGTGCATTATTATTTAACTCAAATTCAATATTATAATACCTCCCTACTTTTCTGAGCACCTCTGACATAATAGTTTTGTTAAAGGTCATAATCCCTTGGTGCCAAGAGATATACTCATTTATATCAACATTTTGTCTGGTAATGTCACCTCCGGATATCAGAGCCATTTCGTTCGGTGAAAGAATCAGTGATTCCTCATTCTGAGCAGAGATCTGAACACTACCCTCAACCAGCACAACCGACTCTTCTGATTCATCCGGATAAGCCGCTACATTAAATTTTGTTCCCAGAACCCTGATGGTCGAACTTTTTGTATGGACCAGAAAAGGAGAGTTTGATTTCGCCACCTCTATATATATCTCACCCTTAATCGAGATCTCACGGGATTTACCAGAAAAGCGGCAAGGAAACTCAAGTTCCGATCCTGAATTCAGCCAGACTCTGGTTCCATCGGAAAAAGTTATTGAACTCCTCTCACCAAAAGGAACAATCAACTTATTGATCTCGTTCCTTTTGGTCTCAATTGCTTTTGCTCCTTTCTGGTTGTCATCAAAAGAGATTTCACCTGTCTTTGTAAGTTTAATTTCTGATTTTGATTGTAATGCAATGATCTTGTCTCCGGAAATCAGCTGAATACTCCTCGAAGGCATAGTTTTACCAATGATCTCGTTTTTAACACTATTCTTACCCTTGTCTGACATAAGAAGATATGTTCCGGAAACTATCATCAAAAAAAGACAGGAAGCAGCTGCCAACCAATGAATACGGAATCTTCTGTTTTTGGTTCTCACTCTGATGCGACTCTTTATATCTTCATAAAGATGATCCACACTCTCCTTTGAGAGATTTCTGTCATTCAGTCTTATGGCATCAAATTGTCTGCATGCCTCCCTTAATAGATTCTCCAATTCCGGATTTTCGATAAGAAAATCCTGCCAGTGATCTTTTAGTTCTTCTGACTTAAAAAGTCGCCAGGCAATAAAGGAGTTGTCGTTGAAAAAATCGTAAACAGTTGAAAAAGATTGTTTTTTGTTCATGCCAGCAGGTTATTCTAAAGGATTGTTGTATACTAATAGACGATCATGTCCTTTTTATGTGGACACAATTCACACTTTTTTTATAATAATTTGTTAAAAAAGGTGGAGAATAAGAATGAAAAATTTTAGAAAATTATCCCGAGTCTCTTTGCGGACAGATTCCAGAGCACGAAAGACCAATTTCCGAACCGATTCCGACTGCATATCCATCATTGTCGCAATCTCCTCGTAATCAAGGTCCTGCATATACCTAAGATATACAGCTTCCCGCTGTCTGTCTGTTAATAAAGAGAGAATCTTCTCCACTTTCCTTTTTAAAAAAGATTGTTCTTCCTTATGTTCCAGTAACTCAGATACAGATACTTCAACAGCAAACGGTAAATTTTTATCAGTTAGAGGCTCTGATTTTCTGTTTTTTCTTATGATATCAAATAGACGGTTTTTAAAGCTTCTCAATAAATAGAATCTAAGATTATTTATGTGGTGTAATTTGCTCTTATTTATATATAGTTTTAAAAAAATATCCTGAATAGCGTCAAGGCATTGATCATGAGAAAAACCTTGAGCGATACCATAAGAGTATAAACTGTGTACAGATGATTCATAAATATTGAAAAATGATTTCTCATTACCATCTTTCAAAAATTTTACCCAATCTTTTTGAGTCTCATCCATTATAGTCTATTATGGTTCAAAAAAAAGTAAAAGGCAGACCTAAAAAACTCAGTCAGCCAAATTTTCTGTACTTTTTCGCACTTCAATCCCAAAGCTTAGTAATGAGAATAAAATTTATAATATTTGCACAAAATAACACTCTTAAGAATGCGTTCTGTAATGTCGGCAAATTTATCTAATTTATTCAAAAATTAATCATTTTTAGATATTCTAATTTTTTAGAATCTTATTGATTATACTTTCAAAACGGATTATATATAGGTTATATATAGGGTTCCGTAGGAAAAACAAATAACTATTGTCTAATTTCTGGTACTGGAAACAAAAAAGCTTTAATGTCAGACGAACAGATTATACAGGATATAATATCGGGTAATAAAGATGCCTACAGAGAGCTTGTGGAAAAATATCAGAGAATGGTATTCCGCACTGCGATAGGCTTTTTACACTCCAGGGAGGATGCCGAAGATATCACGCAGGATATTTTTATAAAGGTTTATGAGTCTTTAAAATCATTTAAGGGTAAATCCGAATTTTCCACCTGGCTCTACAGAATAACAATAAATACAAGCATCAATTTTGCTAATCGCAACAAAAAGAATTGGTTATTACAATCAATTGAAAATTTGTTTGATAAATCAAACAATGAAAAAAATCCGCTGGAACTTTTAGAGACATCAGAAAGGGACCATATGGTAAGAGAAGCTATAGACTCTCTGCCTGATGCACAACGGACAGCCTTTGTACTAAGCAAATATGAAGAGTTGCCCCAGAAAAAAATCGCTCTTATCATTGGTAAATCAGAAGGTGCAGTGGAGCAACTTCTGAATCGGGCAAAAATGAATTTGCAGAAAAAACTTAATCCCGCCGTAGGAAAAACTAGCAATTAATGTCTAACAGATAAACAAAGCAACAAAATGAAAACCGAAAAGTACATAGAGGACCTCATTCAACGAGAAAAGGCGACGGAACCGAATCCGTACCTGAGTGCCCGTGTAATGGCTCAAATCGCAAAAGAGAATTTCGGTAAAGAGGATCAGCCGGTAATAACTAAAACGCCTGTATGGCAGACTGTCATCGCTGCGACAAGTATTGTTGCTTTTGCATTTTTAGGAGTCCTGGCAGGTAATAGCTATTCAAAAAATGTCTCGTATGAGATCGCAATCAATATTAATGACCGCCAGATAGAGAGTCTGGATTACTATAATTTTGAAGATTATGAATAAGATAAATAAAATACTTATCTGGGTGACAGCGCTTCTTCTTGTGCTGAATATCACAACAATAGGAACTATTCTCTATCACAATAATCAGGAAAAAGAGGATAATATTGCCATAGTGCTGGATGAGAACCAGGCTCCTCTGACCGGAAGATATTTACGCCAGACATTGGGATTCAACAGTGAACAAATGGAGGTTTTTCAAAAAACCAACAGAGAATTCCAGCCACAGGCAAACAGAATTATATATGAAATGGATTCGCTTAAAAACGAAATGTTCTCCGAACTGAACAAACCTCAGCCTGATTCGATAAAATTAAACTCATTATCTGATCTTATAGGAATTCATCATTCAGAACTGAAAAAATTGACAAATAATTTCTATCTGAAAATAAAATCAGTATGCGACTCAACGCAGTGCGAACCTCTTAAAAAGACATTTCTTTCTCTCTATCAGAATAATACGGCAGTCAACAGACATGGGTACGGATATAACCACCCGGACAGCAGTGGGATTAGACGTGGTAATTTTAACCGTGGAGGAAGAGGTCGTAATTCAAACTAACCGGAATCAAAAATTTGATCTATAATATATTATATCAATCAGCAAAGCCACTAAGGCTAGCAACATTAATAATTAAAAAACAAATAACAAATTAAAAAACAAATTATTATGAAAACAAAAATATTCATCGCAGCATTAATCCTAATCACATCAGCAGGAATTACAACAGCACAGGAAAAGAATCAGGTTTCCAAAGAAAACACCAAAACACTCCAAACCGGACCTGAATTTTTAGATTCAAATAACAACAGCGTCTGTGATAATTTTGAAAACGGTACCCCAAGAAATCCCAATGCAACCGGCAGATATGCCCTGCATAACGGCAGCGGTGCCGGAAAAGGCCAGGCTATGGGATTGCATAACGGTTCCGGAAGAGGAAGAGGCATGGGCAAGGGTTATGGTCTCCATAACGGAACAGGCAGAGGTTCAGCTCAAGGAATGCACAACGGAACAGGAAGAAATCACCAGACAGGTACATACTATCGCAGTGGGCTTCGTGACGGACTTCGCAACGGGAAAGGGGCTGCAGTCAATTTTATAGATGCTGATAAAAACAATACCTGTGACCGCAGAGAGACAAAATAAATTTTACTGACTGAATACATTTTTGGTTTTTCTGCCGGGATTATGTTCCGGCAGATTTTTTTTATATTTTTACACCAGATTCACCGGTTTTTTTACCGGTTTCATCGGGAAATTCTGTTTTTTCACTTAACTGAGTCTCACATTTGCAAAAACTTTTAAAAATTCAATTATGCATGTGATCGATGAAGGGAGCAGCCCCCGCAAACACTATGGCGGTGTTATAACAGCTGCATCATTAATTATTCTTTTTGGACTGCTGTTCCTTGGAAGAAACCTGGGATTTATCAGCCATTCACTTTTTAGAATAATCATCTCCTGGCAGATGCTTCTGATCTTCCTGGGAGTTGTCTCTATTTTTAGAAGGAAATTTGTTTCCGGTGTGATTTTAGTTTTTATCGGCAGCTTCTTTATAGCTCCCAGATACATCGGTACAACCGGAGCAGAGTGGGCAGAGACCTGGTGGCCACTTCTCCTGGTCGCAGTGGGAGTTGTTATGATAGTGGGTTATTTATTAAAACCCGATAAATTTTTCAGAAACGGTTGCAGAGGCCAAAATTTTTCAAGCGAGGTTTCTTATAAATCCGACAAAGGTTTTGTAGAATCCGATGTCTCTTTTGGATCTGTAAATCAGATTGTTGTTGATCCGGTATTTTTAGGGGCAAGGATCAGAAACAGCTTTGGTTCAACAGTGCTGGATCTGAGGCGAACAACTTTACAGGAGCAGGAAACATTTATTGATCTGGATTGTAATTTTGGAGGTATCGAGATATATGTACCCGAGAGCTGGACAATTCACTCACAAATCAAAAATTTTCTTGGAGCTACAGAGGATAAACGATTTAGGTTTTCAGAGGGAAGTGCCGACGGAAAAAGGCTGATAATAAGAGGGAATGTCTCTTTTGGAGGAGTTGAAATCAAAAGTTAGATCACGTAATGAATCTGTTCAGAACAGGCAAAATGGAATTAATCAGCACAGCTGCAGTTGCTTTTGCATTTGCAGCTGTGCTGACTCTTCTCTTTTTACTTTACGGGAAGCCTGCCGGAACAGCAGACGCAATAGTTGCATCTGTATCGTACACTGTAATTTTTGGAGCCTGTGGCTACTATTACCGGTATCTCCGGCAATATATTAAAGCTCCGGGGGCCAGAGTTGTTGTTGCCCTGTTGGTTCAGCTGGTATCCGTGGCAATAGCCGCACTGAGCACAGAGATAATGGATTCCAGGGGAACTGAATGGTTCATTGGAATCCTGCCGCTATTAGTTCCATTTGGTCTGATAAGCTGGTTATCGCTTTCACTCTGCTACTCCCTTGAAAAATGCGAGGATGAAAGAGCTGAAGAAGCGGAAAATGAGACAGATTGCAATGGATTATCTCAAAATCCGGATAAGAGGGAGCCCAAAGAGACAATATCAGTCAGGGAGGGAAACAGGATACACATAATCAGGACCGAACAGTTACAATATGTTCAGGCTTACGGAGATTATGTCATGCTGCACACCGATAACGGCAAGTTTGTCAAAGAGGAGACAATGAAAAATTTTGAAGCCTCTCTACCCGATTATTTTGTCAGGGTGCACAGGTCTGCCATAGTCAACACAAGGATAATTGTCAGGACCGAACTTTATGGAAAAGAGAGCTATACAATTTATCTGAGCAGCGGAATAAAACTCAGGGCCAGTGCCTCAGGCTACAGACTTTTAAAAGAAAAGCTCTCTTTATAAACTTATCCGTTGTTGGGGCAATCTTTCACAGGGCACTGTTTTTTACTCTTATCCTCCTTAACATCAGAATATTCAAGTCCTTCACGATAGACGCTCATTGCAGCCAGACTCATTCCCATGCTTGAATAGCCTCCGTCATGATACAGGTTCTGCATAGTGACCTTCCTGGTGAGATCAGAAAAGAGTGTTATGATATAATCGGCACACTCATCAGCGGTTGCATTTCCCAAAGGGGCCATTCTCTCTGCAAAGTCATAAAGCTTGTCAAAGCCCATTATTCCTCCTCCGGCTGTTGTCATGGTAGGAGATTGTGAAACAGTGTTTATTCTGATATTCTTCTCCCGGCCATAGATATATCCAAAGCTTCTTGCAATGGATTCCAGCAAAGCCTTGGCATCGGCCATATCATTATATCCGTACAGAGTTCGTTGAGCTGCAATGTAGGAGAGTGCCACAACAGAACCCCAGTCATTTATCGCATCCAGTTTTCTGCAGCTCTGCAGGACCTTGTGAAAGGAGATTGCAGAAATATCCAGAGTCTGGTGGAGATAGTGATAGTTAAGGTCGTCATAAGTACGCCCTTTTCTCACATTTGGAGACATACCTATTGAGTGGAGAACAAAATCGAATTTTCCTCCAATAAATTCCATCCCTTTGATTATCAGATTTTCCAGATCCTCTACATTTGTAGCATCAGCAATGATAACTGTGGATTCGCACTTTTGGGCTAAAGTATCAATACTGCCCATCTTAATTGCTGCAGGTGTGTTGGTAAGCACAAATCTTGCCCCCTCACTGTATGCTCTTTCGGCGGTTTTCCATGCGATTGATTTTTCATTAAGGGCACCGAATATAATTCCCCTTTTACCTTTTAATAAATTATAAGTCATAGGTTTAATTTTACACTTTAATAATAGCGGAAAACTACAAGCAAATATTTTGCCAAAGATTAAATTTAAATCAGAGCATCGTATAAGATTTCTACCGGATGGTATGCTTTACGACCTGTGCCGTCCTGTATCTGCTGCCGGCAGGATGTACCCGGAGCTGAGATAATTGTGTTTGGATCAGCCGATTTGATTTCCGGAAAAAGAATCTGCCCTCCAATCTCCATGGATAATTCATAGTGCTCCTTCTCGTATCCGAAAGAGCCCGCCATTCCACAGCATCCGGACGGAATTACATAAACCTGATAATTCACCGGGAGAGAGAGCATCTCCCTGGATGGTTCCACAGATGCAAGGGATTTCTGGTGGCAATGACCATGCAGTTTAATTTTGAGATTTTTGCCGGAAAATTGTTCACTCCTGATTTTGCCGGCGGATATCTCCCTTGTTATGAACTCATCATAGAGGAAAGTATTGCGGGAGATGTTTACAGAAGCATCTTTAAGCTCAGGGGAGACAAGCACAGGGTACTCGTCCCTGAAAGACAAGATAGCAGAAGGTTCAATTCCAACAAGTGGTACATCCTTTGATACAAGATCTTTAAGAGCTGTTACATTTCTGATAGCCAGTCTGCGGGCTCTTTTAAGCATCCCTTTTGAAATTGCTGCCCTGCCGCTCTCGCAATGTTTGGGAATTATCACCCTGTATCCGAGTTTGTTCAAAAGTCTGATAAAGCTTATTCCAACATGGGCATCATTATAGTTAGTAAACTCATCAGCAAACAGGCATACAATTCCGTTAGGAAATTCCCTGCCAACCAATTCTCTTCTGTATTTACGGTACCATCCTCTGAGTGTCTGCGGAGATAAAAGAGGAATTCTTCTGTGTTTTGAAAAATTGAGTATCCATTTTAATACAGACGATATTAATTTATTGGATACAAAGAAGTTGTATATCCCGGGAAAGAGAGAACCCATTCTCTGGAATTCATTCATTACAGAGACCATATAGGATCTCAGCGGCACCCCTTTAACCTTGTAGCTCTGGTAGAGAAACTCCGATTTATATTTAGCCATATCCACATTGGAGGGACACTCGCTTTTACAGGCCTTGCAGGAGAGGCAGAGATCCAGTGCCTCTTTAATTTCCTTTTGATCAAAGACTTTTGTTGACAAAGGGCGGGTCAGAAGCTCCCTGAGAATGTTAGCCCTTCCCCTTGTTACATCCTTTTCCTCTCCGGTAACCCTGTAACTTGGGCACATAGTTCCTCCTGCCAGGTTCCCCTTTCTGCAATCCCCTGAGCCGTTGCATTGCTCAATAGCACGGAGCCATCCTCCGTATTCAGCGAAATCAAAAAGAGTTTTGTAATCGGGTGTTCCGGCTCCGGGCTGATACCTGAGAAAAGTATCCATCGGAGGCACAGAGATAATTTTACCCGGATTAAACAGGTTATCAGGGTCTGCAACTCTTTTGAGCTCCTTCATCAATCCATACACATACTCACCATAGAGAAGTTCAATAAATTCACCTCTCAGCCGGCCGTCACCATGTTCACCGGACAACGAACCCCTGTATTTCTTTACCAGCAGCGCACTCTCATAAGCAACCTTTCTGAACAGCTCCACATCCCCCTTCTTTTTGAGATTCAGAACCGGCCTCAGATGCAGCTCACCCGTACCGATATGAGCATGATAGACACATTCCAGTTTGTATTTGGCCATCATCCCGCCAAACTCCTTCATATATTGAGGCAGATAGCGGGGAGCCACAGCAGTGTCTTCTGTGACAGATACAGGCTTGGCATCACCCTTCATTGAGGTAAGAAGGCCAAGTCCTGATTTTCTGAGCTCCCACACCCTGGAGATATCTTTATCGTAAACTTTGGAGCAGTAGTAAGAGAACCCCGATTCAAGCAGGGCCCTCTCTGTATCAATCACTGCCTTCTCCAGCTCCTCCCTGCTCTCTCTGGCAAGCTCAACAATGAGTATCGCAGCCGGATCACCCTTTACGAAAAAGCGGTTTTTGTTCTGGGAAATATTTTTTTTACTCAACTCCAGAATATTTCTGTCCATCATCTCTACTGCGGACGGAGATTGTTCCAGCGCCACGAGATTTGCCCTGAAGATATCTTCAAGAGAGCTGCAGTGTGCACACACAACGCATCTGTTGGTGGGAGGCAGAGGAACCAGAGCTAGTTTAAGTTCTGTAATTATGGCAAGAGTTCCCTCGGATCCGGCAAGCACAGAGCAAAGATTAACGCTCTCCCCCTCTTTGATCAACTCATCCAGTGCGTAACCTGTATTTCTTCTCTTTACATCTTTGTCAGGGAAGTTTTTACCGATCTCTTCGCAAGCTACGGTATCATTAATAAGCTTTAGAACATACTCATATATAGATTTTTCAACCCCTTTACAACTTTCAGCCATATCTCTGAGTCCGGTTTTGTTCACAGACCGGAACCGGGTTGTCCCTCCGTCGGAAAGAATTACTTCTGCCTCAAGAAGATGATCCCTGGTACTTCCGTAAACCAGAGAGTGGGAGCCACAGGAGTTATTTCCAGCCATACCTGCCATACAGCAACGGTTGGAGGTAGAGGTTTCGGGGCCGAAAAAGAGTCCAAAATTTGCAGCGTACCGGTTAAGGTCATCCAGTATCACTCCGGGCTCAACCCTTACCCATCTCTCCTTTGGATTTATCTCAAGAATTTTGTTAAGATGCTTTGAAACATCCACCACAAGACCATTACCTACAACCTGGCCGGCAAGGGATGTGCCTGCTGCCCTGGGGATTACAGGGAGACCTTTCTCTCTTGCAAATTTCACAATCTCCGCCAACTCTTCCCTTGTTTGAGGGTAGAAGATTCCACAGGGGCTCTCTCTGTAGGCAGAGGCATCAGTGGAGTAGAGTACCTTATGAAGAAGATCTCTTTTTATTTCCATGGACTATCTTCTCACTACCTTACCATCGACGAGGGAGTATCTCTCCCCGCTGCCTTTACATTCTGCATTTCCCCTGTTGTCGAATTCAAGAGTGTACCCTGCTGCACTTATCCATCCGATCTGCCGCGCGGGATTGCCTGCGATAAGTGCATAAGGCGGAACCTCTTTGGTGACTACGGCGCCCGCTCCCACAAAGGCATACTCCCCGATATTTCTCCCGCAGACAATAGTTGCATTGGCTCCTATGGTGGCTCCCCTGCCTACCCTGGTCTGAGAATACCTCTCTCTTCTGACTATTTCACTCCTTGGGTTGATAACATTTGTAAAAACACAGGAAGGTCCAAGAAACACGTTATCCTCGCAGATAACTCCGGTGTAAATGGATACATTGTTCTGTACCTTTACATTATTACCAAGAACCACACCTGGGGATACAACAACATTCTGTCCTATGTTGCAATTTTCACCAATAACCGCACCCTCCATAATATGAGAAAAATGCCAGATTTTTGTACCTTTTCCGATTCTGCAACCGGCATCTGCATATGAGCTCTCATGAATAAACCAATCCTTTGGGCTCTCTTGTTTATCAGAATTTTTCATGAGAGCAAATATACAAAATTGCCGGATATTCAGAACTCTGCGGCAGAAAGCGGATTTATCCCTGTAAGGCTGAAATATGAATCGTCCACAGTACCTTTGAGCCAGACCTTCTTTCCCAGATTCCCGGGATTGTCAACCAGATTGAGTAACTCCCTCAATGTCCCCTGCGGAAGGGATACAGAGGCACATTTACTTCTGTCCATCTCTGTTGGAGAATCTGCAATTGCCATGTTTGTAGATGACTGGAAAGGAGTTGAAAAATTTATTGCAGTGGAGGTGAGATCACCTCCAACAATGTATCCCGTTACCCATATATCAGTTGAACCAATATTTGAAGAGAGCTGACTTACAATGAGTGCTGTAGCCTTTGTCTGACCGTCACCTCCGGTAGTGCTTCCCATCACAATATATTCGTATAACCAGTTGGATAGTGTGTCAATCTCCATCTTTACACTCTCCTCGTCCGTTTCCTGGGGATCCGCATGAAATTTTACGGTAAGCATATCCCTTGCATAAAGCCGTCTGTTGTAAATCTGAATAATCTCCGGTTCTTCAGTAGAACCTTCCGGAAGCATCTCCCGCAACTGCACAATAATGTTCCCCGGAGAGAAGTATGCAAAGCGATTCTCTGTGTAGGAGTAGATCAGTGAACCGAGAGAATCATGTATCTCGGGCTTGTAACCCTGATATCTTGATTTAAAACCCTCTGAGAACTCCAGTCTTACCCCGGCATTAGTCTGAGAACAGTCAAATGCCAGTTTAACACACTTTCCCGGATCAATTACAACGGTTCTGGAATCGGCGTAACACGGAGTACTGAATTTAGGAGATGAAAAGGAACTTGACATAACTTCAACATCGTATGTGCCGGCATTCAGGTTAAACACTGCAGGTTTCTGCCCATACGACCCGTTATAAATCATGCTCCCTTTATTGACACAGTAAATAACAAGAATAAACTGATTGCTGTCCGGGAAATCTCTCACTACCGCCTTTGTGATGTTTCCCTTTGCAAAAGAGAGAACGAGAGCTCCTTCATTCTCCTCGCTAAATGTCAGACCGTTACAACCAGTAAAGAAGACGCTGCTCAGAAAGATCAGAGCAGAAAATACAATTAATGCTGCTAACACAGTTACCGTCCCGGCTGTGCCACCGAAAAACCTGGCACTCTGTTTTAATCCAATCAGCTTTGACCACTCACCGAGTAATCTCAGCTTTTTCCCAAAATTTTGCATACCCTTCATATCTCTCAATTATTATTTGGTTTGATTTCAAATATATTTTAAAGTGCAATTTATTTCTTACAGAAACGACAAATTCTAAAAAAATATCTAATAATATATTTTAAAATAGACTTTTTAACTAATTTTGTTGATTCAAAATTTTACTATGTACAAAATAACAGAACATCCTATCCTCCCAATACCTCAGGAAGATAGAGTAGAGTTCCTGTTCGAAGGCAGAAAGGTAACAGGGCAGAGAGGATTCACAATTGCGGCAGCTTTACATCAGGCTGGCCTCATAGTTCACAAACACAGTCTTGAACACAGGGAGAGAACGCTGGAGTGCGGTATCGGCAAGTGCGGTGCCTGCGAAATGCTCGTAGACGGCAAAGTCCGCCGTATCTGTATTACAAAGGTGGATAATGTTAAAAATGTACAGAGAATAGATGATAATTATCTTCCGGAAGAGAGTTCAGGCAGCAGGCAGGAGAAGGAAGAACCTCTTAAAGTTTTTAAAACCACTGTGGCAATAGTGGGTGCGGGACCCGCCGGACTGGCTACCAGGGAGGAGCTCATCAAAAGAGGAGTGAGCAATATTGTGATAGACAACAACAGCAAAATCGGAGGTCAGTTTGTGATGCAGACACACCAGTTCTTCTTCTTTGAAAGGGAGAAGAGATTCGGAGGCATGAGGGGTTTTGACATTGCATCCACACTTGCCGGAGAGGATCATACCGGAATAATGCTGGACTCGGTTGTATGGGATATTCTCGAAGGCAAAAGGCTTGTAGTTAAGAATATAGCAAAACAGGAGCTCTTTTACATAGATGCAGAGGAGATTGTGGTTGCAACTGGTGCTGTTCCATTTATGCCCGCCTTTAAAAACGACGATCTTCCGGGAGTTTACACTGCAGCGGTTGTACAGAGAATGATGAACAAAGAGCTGACACTTCTGGGTAAAAATATACTTACTGTTGGCGCAGGTAATATCGGGTATCTCACCTCCTATCAGGCTATGCAGGCCGGAGCAAATGTCAGGGCAATCATTGAGGCAATGCCCAACGAGGGAGGTTTTCCGGTACAGGCCAACAGAGTAAGAAGACTTGGAATTCCCATCCTCACTTCACACATACTTCTGGAGGCAATACCAAATGAGGACCACACAGGTATCACAGGGGCAATAATCGCAAAATGCGAGAACTTTAAAGCAATCCCCGGCACAGAAATGCTAATCGAGGGTATTGACTGTATAAATATATGTACAGGGCTTATTCCTGATAACCAGCTCTTCAGAAAAGGCGTTGAGGTGTTCGGCAGAAAATGCCATGGAGTTGGAGATTCAGTAAGGATCGGAGAGGGAACATCAGCTGTGCTCAGAGGAAAACAGTGTGCTTACGAGATCCTTCAAAATCTTGGAATCAGATATAACTACGATGAATATCTGTCTGTATCCAAGGAATATATAGATTCCCAGCAACATCCCGTAAGAGTCCTTGAAAAACCTCATACGCCTTCAAAAGAGCGAATGAATTCAAAGGGATTTGTACTGATGGATTGCCTGTACGGATTCGCCTGCAACCCCTGCTCCTTTGCCTGTCCTCATGGAGCAATTACTAAGAGCTCTACTTCAACTGTCCCCCATATAGACTTTGACAAGTGCATTGGTTGCATGAGCTGCGTGTACCAGTGTCCCGGCCTGGCAATTTTCGGATATCAGCTTAACAAAAATTGGCTCTTCCTCCCCATCGAATACAAGGCGAATGAGGGGGCTGAGGTTTACCTGATTAACAACCAGGGGGAGATACTGGGAGAGGGAGTCATTGAAAAGATACTGGTTAAGGAGAACAAGACCAATGTTGCAAGGGTAAAATCCCTGACAATTGAAGGTGAGCAACTTACTGAGGCAAGAGGTTTTATAGTAAAGGAAAATTACCCGGAGAAGCTTTCTCTTAAAAAACTGGACAAACCACATGATGCAAAGACCTATCTATGCCATTGCGAAGATGTTACAGTGGAAAGCGTTATAGCTGCAATAGGAGACAGGAAGGTTATCTCATCAGATGAACTTAAACATATAACCCGTATAGGAATGGGGCCATGCAGAGGTAATAGATGCGTACCCAGAGCCAGGACTCTGCTAAGACCTCTTGGCATAGAGGTACTTGGCGACCCCACTCCCAGAGGCCCGATGTCAAACCTTGTAAATCTCGGTGAGATGGTGAAGGGCGGCAGACCGGAAAATGTTATATTGCCTTCCGGAAAGAAGAGAGAGATCAAAAAGGCCGGAGTGATTATTGCGGGCGGCGGCATAGCAGGTTCTTCTCTCTTTAGATATTTTTCAGAAGCAGGTTACAAACCTCTGCTTATAAACAACGGCCTTGGAAGTTCCTGGAGAAATATTGCAGGTGGCCGCCCCGCATTCTCACTGCCTGCCCTTGCGGACATTGCAAAACACAATCTTGAGATTTTCAGATCTATACAAGAAAAAACCAATATAAATCTAAGGCTGACCAAGTATGTAAATTTTGCCCACGATGAAGAAACTTACCGTTCACTGGAAGCTTCCAAAGCCTGGTCAGATGCATATATGGTGGATAAAAAAGATTTCAGCAAAGAGATCTCACCGTACTTCAATACAAAACTCAACGACTACAGTCACGCTCTCATCACCAACGAATGCTGGCAGGCCACACCCGGCCTTACCATCGATGCAGTAAGGCATATAGGCCTGGAACACGGTGGAACCATTATGGAAAACACTGCTTTGGTTGATCTCTCCCGTGACGGCAAAGGATACCGGGTAATTGTACAGAATGCAGGCAGGGAGTATCAGGAATTCTACACCGATCTCTTCATAAATGCACTGGGAAGTGAATCTGCTAAGTTTGCAAAAAAACTGGGAATTGAAACAGGATTATATCCGGTTAAACATCAGGCATTTATAACAAAAAGGCTTCCTCTTCTGGGTAAAAACGGAGGGCCTCTGGATATGCTGATAGACAGAAGAAAATTCAAAGGATTTTCTGCAGTTTACGGACAGCAGCTCGGAGAGACGGGACAGGTAATCGGCTGTGCATCCCCTGCTATAGATCCTAAAGAGACAGATAAAAACCTCAAAATAACCTCTCAGGAGTTTATGGAGGTTGCCACTGAGATCTTTACAAACTGGATACCCCGTCTCGCGGATGTAGGCTTCCAGGCTGTATGGAGCGGTTATTATGTAGAGCCAAGATACATTGTCGATCCTCAGCTAGGTCTCTTCACCGGAATGCGCGGACACGGATTCATGCTCTCCCAGTACATTGCCAGACTTTATGTCGATTCCCTGCTCGGCAAAGAGGTACCTGCTTACTTCCACGATCTCAGACTTGCAGGCCCAGGACTTAGCGAACAGGCATTTAAATAGAAACTCTACTTGCTCCCACCGCAAACTACTTTTCCGGTAAACGATTGATTTTTAATGCCAACCATTTTTTAAGCCAACCATTTGAAGGAGAGTATCAGTTGAGGGTGAGTGTCAATTGAAGGTGAGTGTCAATTGAAGGTGAGTGTCAATTGAAGGAAAGTGTTTCAGGACGGGACGTAGGTGTTAGCAAATTTTATAAAGTGTAGATTATAAGCGTTGTACAAATTTTTCAAAAAACTATACTGTAACCGTTCGTTGAGCCCCGCCTTGTATACAAAAAAAAAGAGATTAAAAAATCTCTTCTTGCGTTATCTCCATTTTGGATGAAGTCCATTTGTTTGGGAGCAGCTGGTATAGCTTAGTATGGTTGTGATCCATAAGTCTTCCCAGGATATCATTCAGATATTCATATGGATCTATATCATTCATTTTGCAAGATGCGATTAGTGAGTATATCTGAGCTGCCCTTTTCCCTCCGGCATGTTCTCCGCAAAACATATAGTTTTTCCTTCCCAATACAGGAGCTCTCATAGCTCTTTCGGCGGCATTGTTGTCTATTCTGAATGATCCGTTTCGCAGGAAGCCTATCAGGTAAGGGAACTCATTAAGAGC
>JALNXR010000212.1 GCA_023230265.1 Bacteroidales bacterium
CGGCTTTCAGGGGGGATAATACTCAAAGGACCATGCAGCACCGCCGCATACGGAATTAAAGAGCCGTCAGGCAGTCCATTGGTGCTGATAAAGGGCGAGCCCTTAACAGCATTAAACGAGAGCGTTCCACTGCTGGAGACCCATAGATCCGAGGCGGTGTTGGTTGCGTAATGGATCGGGAACTGCGGGTCAAGCTTGAGGTGCTGCACATCATCATGAACCCCGTAGGCGAGCCAGTTGGAGATGACAGTATAGTTTTCAGGGTAACGGAGCCATGAGACAGTTCCAGTTGAAACCTGGGTAAGCGCGTAACCATTAATCATTTGAGCATACGTCAACTCAGGGTTTTCAGAGCTCATCGGGGCATCTTCGATGCTGATACCTCCTGAGAGCATGGCAGAGCCCTCCTGCACAAGCCCTACATCCGGTAGAGAAACAATATAAGAGGATGGTTCGTAGCCGGTGCCAGCCGGCTTTGTACCCGCATAAATTGTCAGCATTGCGATCACTGCGAAGATGGCGAGCTTCTCATAGAGGTTGCGTTTACACCACTGATAGGAGAGCTGGCTGATCAGCTCACGGGTGCCCTTTGATTCACAGAGGGCTGCGATAATATAAAGAGCAATCAGCCCGAATAACAAACCAAGCAGGGAGCCTTTTGAAAACATCTTTAACTCCTGTCTGTTTCAAGGTCAGCAAAGCCAGAATCCGGCAGCGTCGATTCATTTACAGTAACCCCATCTGCATGACCCAACACAAGGGAGCAACAAAACAACCAGTACAAAGATTTCATGACAAACTCCTGCTCAACTTGATTAAACCTATTAAAACTGATTTTTTATAAAAATGCAACATCAAACTGTGAAAAATAATTTGGGCTGATTGTATGTGAATGTAGGAGACCCAAAAGGTGGCAGTCCCGTTGTATTAATGAAATGATGCCAAACGGCTTTTATGATTATCTTCCCCTTGACGCATTTACCATAACCTTTAAGTTGTGCTAAGTTGGAATAAATAGGCGCAAATTTCCCGCTTTCAAGCATTCTCCCAACACTCCTTTTGTTTGTAGGTATTCGTTTTTGTTCAGTTTGAACAGAATCAACGATAGGAGTTCCGTCACATTTGGTTACACGAATCTCTGTATGTTTCATATGTAAGACGATTCCTGAAAGCGAAGAGTTGTTATCGTCTGGAAGAATAACTACGCTCACCCACATGCCACCGAATGAACCATCAGAGTTTGTTTTGATACGTGGGCTCCCTGCCACAGGACGAATTGAAAACAACCCCAATTTATCCACGCGATTTACGACATTATTACCACACATAATATAGATGTTATTCCCATCCTGCTCCTCAGCAGGGTCTCGCGAGAGCCATGTCGCCCATGGAGCCTTGTAATAACGCAGTTCATATACACTCAAGTCCGTTTCTTTATCAAACGGCTTGGTGCTAAAATTATGGGTGAAGGCATCAGACATTACACCGGATTGAACGGTTATTTCACCGAAAGCGGAGTATGCATAATGAGCTTTCACAGCTCCCGTATTGTCCAAATATTCAGTTACATTTCCATTCGCATCTCCAACAGCGAAATACGTGTTGACACTTGAGTCTGTAACCTTTGTGTCACTCAACAATCCGCCGACGCCGCCAGCACCTTGAAGGGTGCCGCTGAGGTCGAGCCCCCACGTGTAATAGTTGATGGTAACCGTTCACGGGGTATAAACTACCCCAACAATGTTTGAACCATATCATTGTCGTTGCAGCAAAGCCAGCAAAAGAAATCTTTTTTCTGTTTTCATTCTGGACTCGAGCTCAGCGATAGTGTATATTGCGTCCTATGTCAGATATTTTAGTCATGCAGGGACGGGAGTTGAGATCCGAAGACATCGCCTTGATCCACGGATTGCTGGATGAAAATCCAAAGTGGGGCCGAACTCGCACACGCAACGACCGCGAAAACAGCATCCGCGTCTCTGTCAAAGACGTGTATCTCTATCCGCTGGCTAAAAACTTCAAGGAGGCGTTGTGTCATGATCACGCCTGAGCAAGCACTGGCTATTTACCACGCCGGAGCGGAAGCGGTGGTCACGGTCATCTACGATTCATCACGGCAGGTGGATTTACAACAGCGGCAGATTGAGGCCTTGCAAAAGGAAGTCACCTTTCTGGATCAGACACCGTGCGTAATTCAGCAGATGGAGATCGAAGAGGTGCTCGTCTTTAAGGAAGAGCACCAATCTTATCCGTTCTGGTGCGAGAGCTGCCAACAAACCCATTATAGTCCCTTCCCTAAAGAGGTACTCAACGTCGATGAAACCGGCCACTAGGAAAACGCCGGGAAATTCTGGACCTGGGTGTTCCGCGCCGACCTCTACGTGTTGTTTAAAATCGACAAATCCCGCGGCTCTAAAGTGCTGCTTGAGGTGCTCGGGTCGGACTTCAACGGCGTGCTCGGCTGCGATTATTTTTCGGCCTACCTCAAATACATGAAAGACTGCAACATCACCGTACAGTTCTGCATCGCCCATCTGATCCGTTCGATCAAATACCTGACCGGACTGCCGGATGCCGAAACAAAAGCCTACGGCCAGACACTGCTCGACGCCGTCAAAGGGATGTTCCATATCATTCATGACAAAGACAGCCTCAGTGTCGAGGCCTTTGAACAGGCGATGGAACAAGCCCGTCTGACAATTATGAAAGCGGCGCTCGACAATGTGCCGTCCAGCCTGGACGATAAAGGCAAAGAGCAGAAAAACGAAGCTTTCAATATGGCCAAGCGCTTCCGTGACAACGGCAAGGCCTATTTCGAATTCATCACAACACCCGGCATCGGCCCTACCAATAATTTAGCGGAACAGGCTGTTCGTTTCGTGGTGATTGATCGCCTCATCACACAGGGTACGCGTAGCGAAAAAGGTCGCGAAACCTGCGAACGTCTCTGGACGGTTGTCGGCACTTGCGCCCTGCAAGGGCGCTCCGCATACGAGTTCATTCTTATGGCAGTCCACGCCTACTTTCATAGCGAGCCCGCGCCTTCCCTTTTACCTGCCTTGCCCTAATTCGCCTGGCTCCCAACTACTGGGATGCCAGGCTGATTACACTCTAAAATCCTACTTCCATACCCCGTGAACGGCTACCTAATTTTTAAACAACTCTAGCAAATCACCCATGTTGATGCTACCATAAAGGTGTGGTTTTGAGGATAATGAATGTTTTGAAACTCAATCACACATTATGTTATACTTTATATATGAAATTAGATCGTACAAAGTTATCAGTCGTAGATTTCCGCGATTCGCACGATAAAGAGTACTGGATGAAACTTTCTCCTGAAGGGCGACTTCAGGCCCTTCAAATACACAGGCAGGCTGCATATGGAAAACCTAACGCTTCCGGAAGACTTCAAAGAGTTCTTGAGATTGCTGAACGTACATAAAGTGGAGTATTTACTAATTGGCGGATATGCAGTTGGTTATCATGGATATCCAAGAACTACAGCCGATATGGATATTTGGTTTGCAGCCTCACCTCAAAATGCAGCCAACCTTTACAATGTCTTTATTGAGTTTGGAATGACCGATCCAAGCCTGAGTCCTGATACATTTCTACAGCCCAAAAAAATTATCCGCATGGGGTTACCTCCAATGCGTATTGAAGTAATGGGAGAAATTGACGGTGTGAATTTTGATGATTGCTACAAAAATAAGGTGATTGCTGAAATAGACAACGAGCAAATATTTATGATTTCCAAATCATACCTTCTTCAAAACAAGCGGGCATCAGGACGACATAAAGATTTAGATGATGTTGAAAATCTCGAATCAAGCTGACTTCACCATTTTTACTATCTGGTTAAAAAAAGCGGACTAAGTCAGGCTGCTTTCTGCAGGAAGAATAACATAGCTGCGTCAACTTTCACAAAATGGCTCGTTCGGGCATTAGGGTCAGACCTTAGATTAATAATTAAGCGCATTTCAGCTTTCCTCTCGAAGTAATTCAAGCTTTTCCGTTATCTCTTCAAGTTGGCTTTTAAGCTCCGCATCACCTTCTGCTGACTTCTGCAACTTGCGGAGCTGACAACTAACGGCAACACCGCTTTTAAGATGAAATATCCCTGCGACTTGGCGTTGAGTCAAACCGGCGAATTTGCAGAGCATCTTCGCTGCCACGGGCCTGACCAGGCTGTTGCGTTGCCGAGTATAGACAACAGCCGCTTTCACGCCGAAAACTTCACATACGGTCTCTATAACT
>JALNXR010000213.1 GCA_023230265.1 Bacteroidales bacterium
GAAACAAAGGTGAATATAGCCATCTGACCAAGAAATAATCATAAACTCCGAGTTTGGGAGGCGTCAATTTTACACCTATCTCATAATCACCTGGTTGAGCAACATAATTAAATCTGGCATAATCCATTATTGATACAGTCGTTCCATGCTTATTTGTAAAAGAGGGAGACCTCAGAGAATCTACAGGAATTACAGATGAAGCCCCCATATTGTGCATAAAGCCAAGGCAATGGCCTACTTCATGTGCAATAACATACTCAAGTGCATCCCCCAAAACTTCTTCAGGAATAATCGTGCTCCTCACCCTTGCATCAGCAGGTGATGTTTGTACAAAAAGCCATTTATTGATCAGCTTCACTACGTCATGATATACATATACAGAAGCATTTATTATCTCTCCTGATCTGGGATCAACCCAGGATGGGCCCATTGCATTCTCCACTTCAACAGGTGAGTATCTTATACATGAATATTTAATGTTATCAGGATCAAAATCAGGGTTATTCTCAGGGTAATCCAAGGCTCGTACAACATTCTTGAATCCAATTTTTTCAAAAGCATCATTCCATCTTTCAATCCCAGCTTTGATATATGGTCTCCACCACTCTGGAAAATCTTGATCAACGTAGAACACTATCGGATTAACGGGTTCAACTATTTCTCCTTTTTTGTATGCCGGGATATCGGATGGCTCTATCCTCCATCTATGGGCATAATTGAGTTGTTCTGCTTTATTACCATTTTCACTATACATCGTTCTAACACTGTTAAATACTCCAATCCGATAATCAGCGATTCTAAAATCATATGGAATTTCATCCAGAAGCAAGAAAGATCTTGTAACCATAACAGTATATGGTTTATTTAAATACACAACACCAGTTTTCCTGTTATTTATTGTAATATTATATGATAATGCCGATTTAACAGAGATATTATCATTAAATGACTTGAAATCCACAATAAATGATCTCTCCTTCTGGAAATTATAAGTTCTTTCTCCAAGATATGTATTAAGGGAATTTCTATCAAATGGAGTAATCTCACTAATTTCAGTTAGAAACAAATTTGAGGCATCTACGACAACAGCTGAACTGTCTGGATTATAGGCCTCTATCTTAAATAACATCATAATAGCCCCTATACTATTTTTATCGATTGCATTTCCAATAAGGGTATCAGAAATGGGAGCGATGCTGTTTTTATTGGTTCTGTTCAGCAAAACCTTGTCGTTTTCAAATGTAAAATTCACCAGCAAAGGAGTAGTCGGTTTTGATCCAACAGTTACATTACCGTTATCACTGGTTTCTGACACAGTAGAACCCATCAGCAAATCTTTGCCAAAAAGCGTAAAGGGAATTTCAAAATATAGCTTTCCATCAATTTTATGAATATTTATCAGTCCTTTTGCCTCTGGATGTTCTTCCTTAAATAACTTTTTATTGAGACTATTAACCTTATCAGAGGTAGAGGTATCTACCTGCTCTTTTTTATTTATTTTGTTATTAATAACCTTATTACTAAAGTCATTAGCTGATATTTTTGAGCCAAACAATGTTCCTGAGATTATTAATAATCCCATTAAATACCTAACAATCATGTTTTATCTTAATTAATTTATTCTTATTTTATTAGTCAGTTTTGTTGCATTCCCGGATTGCTTTCAATGACTTTTAACCATATCGGAAATGCATACTTACTACTTTCTGTTTCGAGCAGGTAAGTCTCACCATCAACAAGCCTTGTTATCACAGGAGTTTGAAAGTCGACATCCTTACTTAGTCTCTTCATGTCAAAGAATCTGCTTCCATTCAGGAAACACAACTCTCTCCGCCTTTCATCTAAAATCATTTTTATAACATCCTTTTGAATATTTGAATGGTACCCCGTCCCATAAGCATCGTTAGTAAGTCGTTTGGACCTTAGAGCATTAAGATCAGCAATTGCTTGACTAAGATTATTTTGTCTTGCTGCAGCCTCTGCTCTTAATAGTAATAGCTCGGAAGTTCCCACTCCAAGATTCATATATAAATGACGGGCAAACATCTCCGTCTCATAAACAGCTCCATAATATGGATTTGCAAAATAAAACCCAAAACGCTTATCACCCGGAGAATATAATGACTTAAGTGAATTACTTATGAAAACATATCCTGAGGGTAACTGCTCACTTAACTTTAAATAGACTGTTTCTACATTGTTGTTTGCATCAGGCAGATTAGTACGACCTCTCCCTCCAAAAGAATCAACAATTTGATAATTATTATAATCTTCTAAAGGAACAGGAGATCCGACTAATTGTAATGCAGAGTCAGCATATTCATACACTTTGGCATAATCCCTCATGTACAGATACATCTTAGCATATAATCCATATGCACCAGCTTTTGATCCTCTGTGTTTCTGTTCAGCTACTTCGGGCAATTCTGAGCTCAGAGCTATGTCCAGATCACTCTTCACCTGATCTAACACAGTTTGAACGGAAGCCCGAGATAGTATCTCTGGAGAGACCACAGGCTCAAGCCTTAATGGGACTGCCAAATCGGTGCTCGAAGTATTAGAATCATAAGGTTTCCCATATTTTTGAACAAGCCTTAAATACTCAAAAGCTCTGGATAGATACGCTTCTGCTTTGAGATTCTTTTTTTGCAACAAAGTCCCAAGTTCTGCCCCATCTATCTCTTTAATAATAAAATTAAAATTAAAAATCCTGGAGTAAGACGAAGACCAGGCATCGTCGAAATCTCCTGAATAAAAAACGGGAGATTCCCATTTGTAGGCCCTTTGCATTGGGGCACTTAACCAACTTGAATATACAGATCCATATAGATATACGTCATCACTAAAAATGTCACTTACATCGTCAGAAAGTTTAAAATTGTACTCATAATCAAGAATCTTACTAAATTCCGAATAGGTTGTAGGTATTAATGTGCCTTTGGGTTTAATGTCAAGATAGTCTCTGCAGGAGACAAACATTATGCACCCAATAATCAATAACATGTTTCTTATATTTTTCATCTCTGTTTTATTAAAATGTAATATTCAAACTTAAAGTATAACTTGGCATAACAGGAGTTCTGACACCTTCTGTAGTAAACATTTCAGGATCCAGATTTTCTTTATTCTTTGAAATATAAAAAAGATTGTTTGTAAAGAATCTGATTGTTGCATTTGCAAGATTTATTTTTTGCAAATAATTTTCAGGAATTGAGTATGCAAACTCTACATTTCTCAATTTAATATAATCACCGGGGACCCAATGTTGTTCAACGAAATTGTATAAGTTGGCCCTGCCAACGTCTTCGGGAGCAATATCAAACTTGGGAATATTTGTTTTTGTCTCATCTCCAGGATTTCTCCATCTATTATTGAGAACTTTATTGTAGTTTCCAGTTAATCCTCTATCACTTCCCTGAATATTAGGAACATCTTTTTTGAATACATTCCCTCCATAGAAGACAAAAAGGAATGATAATTTAAAGTTTTTATAAAAAAAGTGATTTTCAATTCCTCCTGATAATTTTGGAATTAATGACCCAACACAAGTCAATGCATTAATTGATTTTACATCTGAAGTAGTTTTTACTATATCTCCCGTCTCATTATAGACTTGTGGTTCTCCTTCAGAGCTAATGCCAGCCCATTTATAGGCATACACACTGCCATACGGCTTCCCAACTACATGGGCAGTTCGTCCGGCCCAGGCTGAAACAGCTAAAACAGAATTAGTGATTTCTGTCATCTCGTTTTTATTGTAAGAAAAATTCAAAGAGGTATTCCATGAAAAATATTTTCTTTCAATATTTTTTGAGTATACTCCCAATTCTACTCCACGATTGAACATAGAACCATAATTTACAATGACTGACTGAAAACCCTGAGTCGGGTCTGTTGTAATTGGCCCAAGCAAGTCAGTTGTATTTTTATTATATAGATCAATAGAGGTATTGATTCTGTTTTTCAAAATATTCATATCTATCCCAATATTTGTAACAGCCGTTCTTTCCCATGTCAGGTTATAATTGGGGGGACTTGAAACATAGTATCCGTGTAGAAACAGAGAGGAGGAATAGTATGGAGATAATCTAACATATGGGCCTGTATCTTTGGGAATATTACCATTTATACCATGTGACAATCTCAGGTTAAGCCTATCTATCCAGGGAATATTAAAAAATCTCTCCTCGCTGATTTTCCATGCTGCACCTACTGACCATAGGGGTTTGTACTGAACACCCGGA
>JALNXR010000214.1 GCA_023230265.1 Bacteroidales bacterium
TTTGTAAAGTATAATTCTCCGTAGAGAACGTGAGAATCAGCAGAATAGGTAACCATAACAGAGCCGTCTTTTGTTGCTCCTTTTGTAATTATCAGATTTGTACATCCGTGTCCCTTATCTACAGAGGCGACTATCAGCAACAGAGTCAGGGCAGTTGTTATTATTTTTTTCATCCTTAAAAAATTAATTAGTTATTTATAAATATTTTAATGTTGTCTTTGGTATAGATCTATTGTTGTCTTTCAGATATATCAATTTATATAGCAGTCAATGAGGCTTTTCTTCCTCTGAACATTGTCAAATATCTAAAGCCGCAACTCTTAGCAAACTCCCCAAAAAGGTCAAAGTTTTCACAAATTCTGTCAGAACTGTGTGCATCAGAGCCAATTGAGACAAATTCGCCTTTAAGCTCCCTGAATCTTTTAAAGACACCCTCATCTGGTGCAGTTGCTCCTTTATACTTTGCCCTGTATGTGTTAGTGTTGATTTCAAGAGCCTTGCCGTTTGTGGCAAGATAGGAGAGAATTGAGTCAAGAAGATCGGGGAAGTCTCTGTATCTGAGATTTCTCTCCCTGTAAGGGGCATATCTCGTGATATAGTCATAATGGCCAAGTATGTCAAAATCCCGATATTTTGTTATGCACTCCAGAATTGTCTCAAGATAGCGTCCATAAGCCCTGATATGGTCCTTGTCCTCAAAGAAAACAGGCTGATGGTAGGGGTCCATGCCGTCAACAGAGTGAACGGAAAGTATAACAGTGTCAAAAGTAAACGGACTCAGCCTCTCCCTGCTCTTCTCAACTGTGCCGGGCTGCAGCCCAAGCTCAATTCCTTTGAGAAGCTCCACATTGTATTCCCGGGAGACTCTTTCGGCCTCAGCCTGCTGTGCCCCCGGATCAAACATAAAACTCTCCACTCCTGTCGGTGTGTCAATATCCATGTGATCCGTAAAGACCAGACCGGCCAAACCCTTTTTCAGGCACAGGGCTGCGGCACTCTCCATATTCATCAAAGAATCGGGAGAGAACTGGCTGTGGGTATGTGTATCGAAATATCTCAACTGAAACCTCTTATCTTAACTGTGATATAACCTTATCATCCCGGTTATATAATCTTATCTTCATTATATAATCTTATTTTCCCAGCGATACAATCTTCCAGGTTTTGTCGTTTTTCGCAAATATGAGCCGGTTCTCCACCGGGGAGGGATAATCCGGAAGTGCAATCTTGTAATGGACCGTGGCAGTGTCACGGGAGTCTGCCCTGGTTACAGAGACTATCTCTCTCTTTACCTCTGACGACTGTTTGATAAGCATCTCCTTAACAGTGGGTTCCAGTAAATCGAGGCTTTTAAGGGATTCTGCCAGTTCCTTCGCAAGGCTGTCGGAACAAAAGGTCCCTGCAGTTGTATAATCCACCTTAAAATAGTAGTCAAGGAAACTGTTCGTTAGCGTAATAAGCTCTTTGTCAAGATTTTTGCATCCCTGTAAAGAGATTGCGGAGAGCAGAGCAAATGTCAGTACATAAATTCCTTTCTTAAACATAATTATTCTTTATCTGTAAATAATCTCTTTGTATTTCAATTGAAAACCTCTGTATATAATTTATAACACATTTGTAATAATTCTGTTTCACATTAACTCAACAACGGTTATGCCTGCTCCCCCCTGCTCTATATGCTCATCCCTCAACGAGGCAACCCCTCCGATAGTCTTTAGGTATTTCCTGATCTCCTCCCTGAGCACTCCGTTCCCCTTTCCGTGAAGAATCCTCACCGGTGAGACGCCCACCATAAGAGCATCGTCAATAAACCTGGTCACACTCTCCAGGGCCTCGTCCAGCCGCTGCCCCCTTATATCTATGGCCGGTTTAAAGCTGAGTTTTGCCTGGCTGAATGTTTCACTCACAAAACCGGTTCCGGTTGAACTCTTTTTAAATGCAGACCTGTATTCATTCTCAGATATCCTCTCCACCTTTTCTATCCCCATTCTGGTGATAACACTCCCTGTGGCCACACTTATCTCTTTGCCGTCTATCCTGAGAATCTCCCCCAGAAGAGTTCCCCCTTTAAGCCTCACTTTGTCTCCCTGTTTGAGAGGAACCTCCTTATTGAGGGCCCTCTCTTTATTGAGTGCTGCATCTCCGGCATGTATCCCTCCCGGTTTAACCTGAGCGGCACCTCTCTCCCTGGCAGCTTTTCTCTTCTCTCTTGCCTCCCTCCTTCTTATCAGCTGCTCCATCTTTTGTGTTATTTTATGGTCACTCTCACTCTCTTTCTCCTCTGTGGCCTCTTTTGTAAACTGATTCAACTCCTTTCTCAGCTCCTTTGTCCTCTCCTTCTCTGCCTGGCTCTCCCGGATCTCCCTGATCACAGCCTCTATCTTTTTATTAGCCTCTGATACAATGCTTGAAGCCTCCTCCCTGGCCTGACTGAGCATGCTTTTTTTAAGTACCTGTATTTCTGCAAGTTCTTTCTGATATTTATCAGTAATATTTTCTAGAGTCTTATCAGTGGTTTTTATTCTTGCCACCTTCTCCTCCCATATTCTTCTGTTGCGGGCTATTTTCTTAAGGTTCCTCTCCAGATCCACAAAATCACTCCCTGCCTTCTCCTCCGCCAGTTTTACCACACTCTCGGGAAGCCCCATTTTTCTTGCCAGTTCAAAGGCAAAGGAGCTTCCGGGCACTCCTGTTTCCAGTTTGAATAATGGCTTGATATTCTGCACATCAAACTGCATTCCTCCGTTTATCACCCCTTTGCTTGTACCGGCATAATACTTGAGATTGCTGTAGTGTGTAGTGATTATCCCAAAGACACCCTTCTCCTCCAGCTTTGTCAGAATTGCCTCGGCAATTGCTCCCCCTGCTGCAGGTTCTGTCCCCGCTCCGAATTCATCTATCAGAACAAGTGACTCCCCGTCTGCATTTGTGAGAATATCGTTCATGTTCTTAAGATGAGAACTGTATGTGCTCAGATCGTTCTCGATAGATTGTTCGTCTCCGATATCTATATATATCTCCCGGAACAAGCAAAGCTCAGAACTCTCGGAAGCAGGTATCAGGAATCCGCACTGCAGCATATATTGCAACAGACCGGCGGTTTTAAGGCATACCGATTTTCCCCCTGCATTAGGGCCGGATATCAGCAAAATATGCTTATCCCTGTTAAGCGAAAACGAAAGAGGTACGATCTCCTTACCCTCCTTTGCAAGAGCAGCCTGCAGTAAAGGGTGCCTTCCTTTGATCAGAATGAATTCCCTCTCCTTTGAAATCACCGGTTTACCAGCCTGCATGGAGACTGCAACCCTTGCCTTGGCACTGGTAAAGTCCAGCTCACCCAGCACCCTTGCAGATTGCAGCAGATCCGGAAGATACGGCCTTAAAAAATCAGCAAAGTCCACCAGAATCTTAAGTATCTCCCTCTGTTCGGCAAAACGGAGCTCTCTCACCAGGTTGTTTAGTTCAACAATTTCAATCGGCTCGATATATGCAGTTTTACCTGAGGCGGATTCATCAAAAATCAGTCCGGGAATCTTCTTTTTATTGGAGACAGGCACCGGTATCAGCATCCTCCCGTCTCTGATGGAAAGAGAGCTATCCTCATCTGTAATACCCTCACTTTGGGCCTTTTTTAAAATCGATGATATCCTCTTTGAAATCTGCGACTCTTTATCCCTTATCACCTTCCTTATTGCAAAGAGCTCATCCGATGCGTTGTCCTTGATCTGCCCGTATTTATCCATAATGGCATCAATCCTTCTGGTGATCTCCGGAAAGAGAACCACCGGTTCAACCATCTGTTTGAGTCTGGGGTACAAACCCTCTTTGCCGTTTTTAAAAAAATGGAGAATCAGTCTGATGCGCTCCTGGGACTCCCTAAGTCTTGAGATTGAAACAAGATCGAGATAAGAGGCAGGAGCCTCAAGCTTTTTAAGAAAAGGGTAGATATCGGCAAAACCGGAGTCCGGGAATGAGTTCTCGAACATAAGTACCTGCCGCATCTCATCTGTTTGAGAAAGTTGCAGCTCCACTCTTTCCGGATTAAATGAGAAGAGATCCTCCTGTGTCATAGAGAGGGCGATGGCTGTAGTGCAACCGGCCGCTGTCATTAAGCGGATACGGTCGAATCCCAGTTTCTGTTCTACTCTCTCTCTCATTTGGACACAGGTGGGGAGTTTGAGTAAGAACTCTCGATTGCGAGTCGTAACTCATTAATACTGTTCATCTTTCTAATCTCCCCA
>JALNXR010000215.1 GCA_023230265.1 Bacteroidales bacterium
CTGAGTTCTCATCAGATACAAGTCCTCCGTTCAGATAACTCTTTAGATCCTGTGAGTAGCTTTGAACAGCTTTTTCAAAAACGATTGAATCAACCAGAATCAACTCCCTGAGACTGTCAAGGGTTTTAAATGCCTTATCCCTGTCTGTTGATGTAAAGAGAGGCCTGAGAAGTATATGTCTTGCATTAAACAGGTCGCCCTCTTTCTTAATCATCTGAATAAGGTGAAAACCTTCGGGGGTTTCCACTATTTGTGAAACCTGACCCTCTCTGAGAGACATGGCCGCATCAGAAAAAGAGGCATAATAATTATGTTTAGGAGCCATTCCGAGTTCCCCCCCTCTGACTGCAGAACCCTGATCATGCGAATAAATCATTGCAAGAGTGCTGAATCTCTCACCCTTCAACACCCTATCGCGGAACTCCAGAAGTTTCTCCTTTACAGCCATCACCGCCTCCTCCCTGTCCGGGTACAGGACCAGCTGCCGATACTGATACTGTGTGGAGATAGGGGGCAGGCTGTCTTTTGGCAATGATTTATAATATTCTTTAACATCCCTTGGAGTCATTTCAGGAACCTTTTGTGCAATTTTTGACTGCATCGATTGTGCCAGGGACTGTTCTGTAAGAGCCTCCCTCCACTCCTGTTTGATCCTATACATGGGCTTTCTGAAGTGCTCCTCCAGTGCCTTTTCTCCCCCTGCTTTTGACATCATATCCTGTATTCTGGCGTTTAAGGTTGATTCCACCATATCCAGGTTGGGAGTGAGACTGTCGAGCCTGGCCTGTGTAAGGAAAAGTTTATGTACCAGAAGATTTTCAAGAACCTGGCATCTAAGGTTTTTCTCAGAAGGGACTCCGTTCATTAGCATCACCTGTACCTCTGATTCAATGGCAGACAGCTGTATCATTTCATTGCCTATAAGCGCCACTGTCTTATCTATAAGCCCGTTGCTATATTTCTGCCCAAATGTCGCAGTTGTGATTGCAGTCAGCAGGATAATATTGAGAATATATAAAACTATACCTCTCTGTTTCATTTTATGTTATTGTTAATATTTGTCTGTAATGTTTTGTTCTCTATTGCCTCTTTAATCAGGTCACTCTTAAGATTCTCTATAAGCTCCTGCTTTCTTTTGCTTAGAATTATCTCCCTGATCCTCGGGGAGTAATACTCATATGGGGGAACATCTCCGGGTGGAACCTTTTCCATGAAATATACCAGGTAAGTGTACAGGGAGTCGCTGCTCTCCATCCAGGATTTCTCCCACAACTCCTTCTCGCATGTCTGCACATCAAAAGGGGTCTCTCTGGCAATGTCAGAAATGTCTATCCATTTATTGTCAAAGTTGTTATATCTTTCTGCGGAGTTTTTACACAACATCTCCAGTTCGTCTATCTCCTCCAGAGAGTTGGCCTTATAGCTGTTTTTAATGCGTTCTATATTCGGGGATTTGCTGAATATCTTGATTATTCTGGCTTTTACAACAGAATGAGAGAGGGAAAAATTAGCAGAATAGTTGTCATAATATTCCCGGCACTCCTCTTCTGTTATAAGGGTGTCCAGCCTCTGTTCGATAAAATATTTTTCAAAACGGTAAACCAACAGGGAGTTTTTGTAATCTTCCAGCTCCTGTTGAATATCCCTGTCGCCCTTAGAAAGCTCGCTCTCGGCTTTTTTTAGCAGCAAATGCTGTATTGCCCAATTATTTACATACTGCTCCACCATTTTGATACTATCCTGCGGATTTGTGCCGGGAGGGATCAGTTCGCGGATCTCGGAGCTGTAAAGGACAACTCCCCCGGCTTTGGCAACAACCTCATCGCCGGATTTAAAATCCAGATACCTGCACGAAATCAGAAATGGTATTACAGCAAAAATCAGGAACTTATTCATATCAATATCTCTTGTGCTCCGGGAGCAAAGACCCTGCCAAATTATTTTTCTTTTAATCAGAAAAACAAAGTTAAATAAAAAATGGTTAAATTCGGGGAATTAAACCCACATCTATGAAAAAGGAAATAATCATAACAACACTGATTATGTTGGCAGCTTTAGTCTCCTGCAATCCCTCCCGGCAGGATGCATCATCACCGGAGAGAGGTGTAATAGGAGAGGATGTTATAAATTTAACTGTAAAGGAGATAACTGATAAATTCGCTTCAGTTCAAGCTCCTGATCTCCTAAATGCCGGCGTTCAGCAGGTTGCAATGCAATGGAGAGAGAGTGACGGAACTTCTGAAGAGTTTAAAACTTTCTGTATGGAAAATTTTGCTCCGACTCCGGAAGAGAAGGAGAAGCTTTTCATAAAACTTTCTGTGGCACTTGAATCGGTTTACGGCGGATTCAACAAAATGAGCGTTGATCTAAAGAAACCGCTTCACCTTGACGGAGATCCGCTTGCCGGAATTGATTATATTCTGGGAGCCTATGATCCCTCCAGCCATTTTACAGATGATATGTACAACAATAAAATGGCCTATATCACTATACTTAACTTCCCATTCTACACACTGGATCAGAAAGAGGAGCTGGGTGCAAACTGGAGCCGTCTGGAATGGGCCTATGCGAGAATGGGTGACATATTCATCCCCAGGCCTCCTGCAGAGGTTCAGCAGTTGGTAGCCGATGCCGAGATGAAGGCTGAAAGCTATATATCGGAGTATAATATTATGATGGGCCATCTGGTTACCGCAGAAGGTAAAAAACTCTTTCCTGCCGATATGAAGCTGCTCTCCCACTGGAATCTCAGAGATGAGCTAAAATCAAACTACGCACCCGGGCCGGATAATTTCGAAAAACAGAAAATGATCTACAAGGTTATGCTGCATATAATTGAGCAGACCATCCCCTCCCAGGTGATCAACAATCCGGAATATGACTGGGACCCCTGGTCAAACACACTCTACAAAGCAGGAGAGAAGGTGGAAGCGACTCCCGAAGGGGCTAAAAGATATGAAATTCTTCTTGGTCAGTTCAAAGCCCGTCAGGAGGTTGACAAATATTCTCCATTATTTCCAACAGCACTAAAAAGGGCTTATGAGGGAGGCATGCAGATCAGGGAGGAGGAGATAGAGAAGATGTTCATTGAGTTTATCAGCTCACCCAAAGTAAAAAAGGTGGCTTCCATTATCAGCGAAAGATTGGGAAGAAAGCTGGAACCATTTGATATATGGTACGATGGATTTAAATCCAGAAGCTCTTTGCCGGAAGATAAACTCACTGCACAGACCAACAGTCTCTATCCTACTGCTGAGGCTTATGATAAGGACATCCCCAATATGCTGGTGAAGCTCGGGTTCACAAAGGATAAAGCCGAAAAACTCGGGGAAGCAATTGTGGTAGAGGCTGCAAGAGGTTCCGGCCATGCCTGGGGGGCCATGAGCCGTGATGATGTTGCAAGATTGAGAACAAGGCTCACAAAGAAAGGGATGGATTACAAAGGTTTCAATATTGCAGTGCACGAGATGGGGCACAATGTCGAACAGACTATAAGTATGAGAGATGTTGACTATTACATACTCAACGGAGTTCCAAACACTGCTTTTACCGAGGCCAACGCATTTGTTTTCCAGAAGAGGGACCTCTCTCTGCTTGGATATAACCTTAATGATCCGGAAAAGGAGAAGATGTCAGACCTGGATATCTTCTGGGGAGCGTACGAAATTATGGGAGTGGCCCTGGTGGATATGAATGTCTGGAGATGGATGTACAACTATCCCGATGAAACACCTGAGAAGCTCAAAATGGCAGTTGTGAATATTGCACAGAATATCTGGAACCAATATTATGCACCTGTGCTCGGCGAAACCAATTCGCCCCTGCTTGCAATCTATTCGCATATGCTCAACTCTCCTTTGTACCTTGCAAACTATCCTCTGGGACATATAATCGAATACCAGCTTGAGAAATATTATGCAGGTAAAAACCTGGCAGAGGAGATTCAGAGAATCTATTCTATAGGGAATATTACACCGTCACAATGGATGAAACAGGCTGTAGGAGAGGGGATCTCAACCGCCGCAATGCTTCAGGAATAGTTTTGAGTCAACCTATTTCAGGACGGGACGTAGGTGTTAGCAAATTTGATAAAGTACTGATCATAAGTGTTGTGCAAATTTTTCAAAATACTATACTGTAACCGTTCGTTGAGCCCCGCCTTGTATACAAAAAAAAAGAGATTAAAAAATCTCTTCTTGCGTTATCTCCATTTTGGATGAAGTCCATTTGTTT
>JALNXR010000216.1 GCA_023230265.1 Bacteroidales bacterium
GATTTACAACAAATCTCATATCCGGAGAGTATCCGTCAAGAGAAGACGGAGTTGTCATAGTCACCTCGGCAGTTGCCAGACTTCCGCTGCGACCCAGATGATCGCTGATATTGCTCTCTTTCTGTATCTGGTGGGGTGTCAGTCTGTGTTTAATTACAGGAACTGAAGTCCCTGCATCTGCAAAATATGGAAAGTAGATGTCAAACCGATACTCTGTGTTTGGAGAAAGATTCTGCAGATCCGCAATGAAATGTCCGTAAAAAGGGGATGAATCATCCCCGGAAAAACTTGTCATATTAGCTTTTACATTCTGATTGCCCCCTACCGGAACATTATTGGATGAGACATACAGTCCAAGCCGGTCGCCTTCGTCCCATAAAAAAGGAATCGTAGTGCCCTGAGGAGCCCCAAGCGACAATTTAGTTTCGTAAATCTGATTATTGCCGGTCAGCCTGACTCTCACCACTCCTTTCCCGTGATCAATGGCAGGAGCAGAGTCTTTGGTACAACCTGACAAGAACAACATTATTAATGGCAAAAGAATCCGAAATCTATTCATAATCATATATTTTATATCTGTAAGTCAATAATACCTCTAATTTTTACATTCAAGCAACATTTGCAAGAATTTGTAATAATTGTCCCACTTGGTGCTTCTGTTATAAACAGAATCAGTTTTATGGGCAATAACCATGTTGTATTTAGGCAGAATTGTAATATACTGACCTATAGCACCTCTTGCTGTATAGGCCCCTTTAAATGCCTCCGGAGATACATTGTTATCCCATACCCACCACATATAACCATAGCCGAAATAGTTCCGTCTGGAGAGGGGATTCATCTCTGCAAGAGGGGTGTGAACATCTGTTATTTCCTTAACCCAGCCCTCAGAGACCACCTGTCTGTTTTTCCACTTCCCGTTTCGTAGCATCAGATAACCAATCCTGGCCATATCCCTTGTAGAGAAATAGAAGTGATATGCAGGAAATATAGACCTCTTGGGATCTCCACCTTTTTTCTGCAGAGAGAGCTGATAGTCCTGCAGATCAATCTGAACGCCGATGTCTTTCTGGAATGCCTCGTAAATATTTTCACCGGTAAGCATCTCAAATATGGCTCCTGCCACATTAAAATCCCAGTTGTTATATAGAAAATAGCAGCCCGGCTTTTTGCTTCCCCTCTCCGGAGAGTTAGCAGTATCATCACCCGGATTGGATGCCGGATGATACACTCCTGAACGGGCTTTTATCAGGTCTTTTACAGTGGCCTCCCCCTCTATGGGCAATAATCCCTGAACATCATTAATTCCCAGTTCAGATATTTTTTTATTGAGGTCAATTGTTCCGTTTTCGACATACTTACCGTACATTATCGCAAGGACACTCTTTCTGCAGGAGGCAATGTAACTTACCCTCTTAAGATTCCCGAATTCAAAGATCTGTTCTCCTTCGATAATAACCGACAGACCTGTGGTTCTCATACTGTCAATAATATAAGCTTTTAAAGCTTCCAGCTTTTCTGCAGAAAAACCATACTTTTCCGGATCAGCTTTTGCCCATTCCTCGTCAGGATATATAACCTGCTGTCCGTACCCTGTCTGACAAGAGAGAGTGATTAAAAGGACAAATAGGAAACTTATGATAATATTTTTCATAATCTATATTTTTTAAATTCTACTAATTCCGATTCCGGGTTTATCATTAAGGGTTATTTTCCCGTCCACTATCTTCATCCCTGTAAAAGGATCGTTGGATATCAAAAGATTACCATCAAGATCAGCAAAGTACATCTTTGGAGAGATCTGAGCTGCTGCAGAAATTGCACATGAGCTTTCTGTAGTACAACCAATCATAAGCTTCATTCCAAGAGCATCAGCAGTTGCAATCATCTTATTGGCCTCTCTCAGTCCTGTGCATTTAATAAGCTTAATATTAATCCCGCTAAAGACATTGTGAAGTTTTGCAACATCCGCAAGCCTCTGGCAGGATTCATCTGCAAATGTTGGCAGAGGGCTCCTCTCGGTTACCCAAGCCATTTCGTCAAAAACATTTTTTGGCATCGGCTGCTCTATCAGGAGAACATTTCTCTCATTGAGCCAGTTGATCATTTCAAGGGCAAAATTTTTATCTTTCCATCCCTGATTGGCATCTACTACTATCGGCTTATCTGTCACAGACCTGATTGTATTTACAAGCATCTTGTCAGTCTTTTCGTCAACCCCAAGTTTAACCTTGATAAGATTATACGGAGCTGCCTCTTCGGTTTTCTGACGCACAACTTCTTCTTTATCAATTCCAATAGTGAATGATGTATCCGGAGCCTTTTCCCTGTTGTAACCCCAGAGCTGATAAAGAGGCTTATCCAACAGCTTCCCTATCAGATCATGAAGTGCAATATCGATTGCTGATTTTGAACAGCTGTGACCGGAATCGACACTATCAACATAGGTAAGAATATCTTCGAGCTCAAATGGAGATGAAAATTGCGATAAGTCAATTTTATTCAAAAAAAAAGTAGAACTCTCCACTGTCTGCCCAGTCATATAGGGAGGCAAACCACCCTCTCCGTAACCGGTATATCCGTCATAACTAATCTCTGCAAGAACTGCGGCAGTCTGGTCTCTGGAAAAACCGGATATTGTAAAGGTATGCCTCAACTCATGCATCATATGAGAGAACTTTAAAGAGAGAGTTTTACTTCCTGATGTTTTTGTGTTGACAAAAAGTCGTTTACATGCAACATTAGGAGTTACCAGGGCCCCGGTTGCTGCAATGATTGCCGAAGACCTCAAAAATTTTCTTCTGCTTATATTTTTCATGCTCTTTTTATTCTAAGTAATGTGTAACTTTTTGAGATTCTGTTATTAGTTTTACAAGTTGCCAATAGTGATCGGATGTATTGTCGTTGGTTGAGGTCTTCTGAACTATAACCATATCAAGAGCGGGAAGGACGGTAATAAACTGCCCTCCGGCTCCGATTGCAGCAAAACCGTTTTTATAAGCATCCCTGTTGGCATTTCCATCCCATACCCACCACATATAACCATATCCGAAACTTTGAGTCCTGCGGAATGTCGGGTTCATCTCACTTACTTTTGTGAATGAAGATGTAGTTGTTTTCACCCAATTCTCTGATATGACCTGGGTATCGTTCCATTTTCCTTTGCGAAGCATAAGATATCCCAGCCTGGCCATATCCCTTACTGAGAGATAGAAATGATAGGCAGGGAAATTTGATAAAGCAAGGTTTCCGCTTTTCTTTTGCTGATTGAAACTGAAATCCTGGAACTGCAGCGGTATAGCAAAGTCTGCCTCAAATGCAGCATAAATATTCAATCCTGTAAGATTTTCAAAAATTGTACCTGCTACATTAAAGTCCCAGTTATTATATAAAAAATACTCCCCTGGATTTTTAGATCCTCTCACTGGCGCATAATTCGTATCATCTCCTGTATTCGAAGCGCTATGGTATACCCCGGAACGTGCAGTTATGCAGTTAAGAATTGTGGCATTTTTTTCAATAGGTAATAATCCTCCGACATCATCAATCCCCATATCATTAATGGTTCTGGAGAGATTAATAGTTCCATTCTCTACATATTTACCATACATCATTGAGAGGAGGCTCTTGCGGCAGGAAGCGAGGTAGCTGAGTTCACTTATATCTCCGTAAGAATGAATTACCTCTCCCCCGACAACAACCATCAGTCCGGTTGTCGTCAGTTTACTTTCTATGTAATTGTTTATATCCTCTGAGAAAGTGGACTTATATCCGTATTTTTCCGGGTTTGCCACACGCCAGCTCTCTCCTGGATAGACGTTCATCGGCCATTTATCAACATTATTGTCGGTATCAGGGGGTGTCTCAGTCTTGGTACACGAAAAAATAACTGAGAGTACCAGAAAAATGTAAAAAATATTAATCTTATTCATATTCTTAATTTATGCGGGATTTTGTTCAATTTCCGGATTAACATCAATTTCTGAGGTCTTGGGAATCATCCACTGCCATCTTCTGTCTCCTGGTTCTACAGTAACTACAGATCCGGTAACGGATGGATCATGGTTGGTGCCTGACCTGTTAAGCCTTTCGTTAAGTCTCTTTAGATCGGTAAAGCGAAATCCTTCACCCCACAGTTCAATTCTCCTTGCTGTTAATATCTCGTTTACAAGATTTTGGCCATCATTAGTTGATTTTGTGTAAGCCGGGTCACGAGTATCATCC
>JALNXR010000217.1 GCA_023230265.1 Bacteroidales bacterium
AAAGCCAAGAAGATCAAAGGGAGGTTTTATGACCAAAGGGATGATCTGGAGGACTCTCTATCAGGGTATAATGATGGGACTAATTCCTCTTGTTGCCTACAGAATAGGGCTAAGGGACGGTGGAGTTCCGCTCGGACAGACAATGGCTTTCGCATCACTTGTCTTTGCCCAGCTGATACATGTAAGAAATCTCCATTCCAACACACTCTCATCATTCAGAACAAATCCTTTAAGGAACAAACCTCTTATCGGTGCAATCTTTTTATCAGCTCTTATGATGCTGGCAGTGCTTCTGCTGCATCCTGTGAGGCTGGCATTTAAGCTCTCTCTTATGGATGCTCCCCACTGGTGGCTTGTAATCGGAATGTCTCTGATTCCTCTCGCAGTTGTAGAGCTTTTCAAACTATTGGGAATAAACGGAACAAAAGATGATATGGATTAAACTGGGACTGCTGCTGACAGCTTTTCTATATGCAGGCTTTATACCATACATAATAAAAAAGAGCGCCAGCCATCTTGACATTGACCTTAAAAAGCAGACACTGAGTTTTATCAGCAATAAGAAACTCTTTGGAATAAAATACAGGCGTGGTTATACAAGGTTGCTCTTCTTTACAGCAATTCTCCACTATATATATTTTTTTCTTCTCACAAAAATCTATGACCTGGGAGAGAATGAACAGATATTCACCTACCTTGATTACAGTTTATTATTTATCACCCTGCTTGCATTTGTTCCTCACAACATTCAACCCTACAGCTTCAGGAATCTCAGACCCACACTTCAAAGACTGATTCACAATATTCTGGCAATTTTTGTTTTTCTCTCCCTGCCAACTTTGATCTTCATTTTTCAGTTTTCAGCTATGGAGCACAGCGTTCTTCTGGGAATCTCCGGTCTTACAATATCTGCAGGAACGGTACTTGTTACACTTGTATCACTCTTTCTCAACGGCATTAACGGATTTACAGAACTGCTGTTTATTAATGGAATCAGCTTCTGGACACTGCTTGTAACCTCGCTTACCCTCATTTTGTAACAATATCTGCCAAACCCCCTTCCCGGACCTCCTCAAAAATCTCTGTGTTTGGATAATTGATTTCTGAGTAATATATTTGTCCTTTGAAATGAAGGGAGAACAAATCATAAACAAAAAGTGCAGCAAAGCCGGGTCTTTGTCTGTGTCTTTTATTTTCTCCTCAATGGTTATGCGAATGCATCGCAAGATGCATCGATAGTTTTCAGGGACCTCTCTGCGTTCCTTTGGGCCATGCCCATAAATTTCAAATATTTATCCCATAACCATTAATCATTTTTTAATATGAAGTCATATCATTTTGACACCCTGCAGGTGCATGCAGGTAACGATTACAATACGGCTGAAGGATCCTGTGCAACTCCCATTCACCAGACAGCATCGTTCAGATTTAAAAGCGCAGAACACGCAAGACGTCTGTTTTCACTTCAGGAGAACGGCAATATCTACACAAGACTCTCCAACCCCACCGTGGAAATCTTCGAAAAACGGATAACAGCACTGGAAGGTGGTAGCGCGTCAGTTGCAACTTCTTCCGGACAGGCTGCCCAATTTATTGCAATACAAAATATTGCAGAAAAAGGAGATAATATCGTCTGTTCTTCATCACTTTACGGTGGTACTTACAGTCAGTTCCGGCACAGCCTGGCCAGGTTTGGAGTTGAGGTAAGATTTACCAGAGGAGATCATTTCCCGGACTCTTTATTTGACCAGAACACAAAAGCTCTTTATATTGAAACAATCGGCAATTCCGACCTGTTTATTCCCGATTTTGAAGCAATCGCAGACTTATGCAGGAAAAAGCAGATACCGATGATAATTGACAACACATTCGGGGCAGCCGGTTATCTCTTCAGGCCTTTGGAGTGGGGAGCAAATATTGTGACAGCCTCAGCTACAAAATGGATAGGAGGGCACGGAAACTCCATAGCAGGTGTATTGACCGACTGTGCCAATTTTGACTGGGGATGCGGCAAATTCAGACAGTTCACAGAGCCTTCCCCCTCCTACCATGGCCTCTCCTTCTGGGAACAGTTTGGTGCAGCTTCTCCGTCCGGGAACATTGCTTTTGCTGTAAAGGCAAGAGCTGAGGGACTCAGGGACTGGGGATGCTCACTAAGTCCTTTTAATGCTTTCCTGTTGCTGCAAGGGGTCGAGACACTCTCCCTGAGGATAGACAGAACAGTAAGCAATGCACAGGAACTCTCAGAGTGGCTATTGTCACATCCAACCGTAGAAAGTGTTAACTACCCGGGGCTTAAATCTAATCCCAACTACGACAATGCCAAAAAGTACTTTAAAAGAGGTTTTGGAGGGGTCATCTATTTCACCCTCAAAGGAGGAAGAGATAAGTGTTCAAAGCTTACTGAGTCTCTTGATCTTATCACTCATCTTGTCAATATAGGCGACTGCAAAACTCTGATAAGCCATCCTGCCTCCACAACTCATGCTCAACTGAACTCTTCAGAACTTGAGGCAGCCGGAATAAAGGAGAATATGCTGAGAATATCCCTGGGTATTGAGCACATTGAGGATATTAAATCAGATCTTGAACAGGCACTTAAAAGAATTTAAAAAGATGAAGAGGCAGTTTTATGTTCATAACTCCCCCTTTGAACTGGAATCCGGAGGGAGACTCGACAGGATGGAACTTTGTTATCACATATCAAAGAAGAGAAGAAAAAACGAAAAAGTTATCTGGATTTGTCATGCCCTCACTGCAAACTCAGATCCTGTTGAATGGTGGGGGGATCTTGCCGGGAAAGGCAAACTGTTTGACCCTGATAAATACACAGTTGTATGTGTAAATGCTTTGGGATCCTGTTACGGAAGCACAGGTCCCACCTCTATCTCTCCTGAAGGGAAGGAGTATCTGCTATCATTTCCAAGAGTGACAGTGAGGGATGTTGTGAGATCACAGAATATTCTCAGAGAATATTTGGGAATAGAAAAGATAGACCTTGTGATAGGCGGTTCTGTAGGAGGATTTCAGGCTCTGGAATGGTCTCTTCTCTTTCCTGAGTCAATAGAAAACTGTGCGCTGATTGCCTGCAATGCCAGGGTATCCCCGTGGGGAACCGCCTTTAACGAAGCTCAAAGGATGGCACTGATGTCGGACCAAACCTTCAGGGAACAAAAGAGTGCAGAAGGGGGTAAAACAGCTCTTGCTGCAGCCAGGGCTATTGGGCTCATATCTTACAGAAGCTACTCAGGATATGCGATTACCCAGAGCGAAAAGGATGAAGAGGCTCTATTTGCAAACAGAGCATGCACTTATCAGCAGTACCAGGGTAAAAAGCTGTGCAACAGATTTGACGCCTATTCATACTATTCAATGTTGTGGCTGACTGACAGTCATAACACAGGCAGAGGAAGAGGCGGAGTGGAAAAAGCTTTAGGGGCAGTCAGGGCAAAAACGCTGATTATTGGAATTGAGGGAGATATGCTTTTCCCATTTCCCGAACAGGTAGAGATCCATAAACACATCAAAAATTCCCGGCTGGAAAAGATCACTTCTCAGTTTGGTCACGATGGATTTCTGCTGGAGTGGAAGCAGATATCAAATATTTTAAGTGACAATTTTGAATTTCTCAAACAGAGCGATTTTTTCTAACTTTGCCACCAGCACTTTTCACCACAGGATATATGAGTAACTACACAGAAAAAAACATCAGGACTCTTGAATGGAATGAACACATAAGAAGGAGGCCGGGGATGTATATCGGAAAACTGGGAGACGGAGCCTCTCCTGACGACGGTATATATATCCTTATCAAAGAGGTGATAGATAACTCTGTGGATGAATTTGCCATGGGATATGGAAAACTTATTGATATCTCAGTTGCTGACAAAACAGTCTCTATAAGGGATTTTGGCAGAGGCATTCCCCTCGGAAGCCTTGTGGATGCATCCAGTAAAATAAATACCGGCGGAAAATACGATGATGCTGCCTTTAAAAAATCAGTAGGTCTTAACGGCGTGGGACTCAAAGCAGTAAATGCGTTGTCTGTCTCCTGCCTGGTCCAGTCCTACAGGGAGGGAGAGAGCCATTTTGCGCGCTTCAGCAGGGGGGAACTGGTGGAGGAGGGTCGGATCAGTTGTCCGGAAAAAAACGGTACCCTTGTGACATTTGTACCGGATGAGGAGCTCTTTGACAACTTTGAATTCAACGACGAGT
>JALNXR010000012.1 GCA_023230265.1 Bacteroidales bacterium
ACATAATCAGGTCTTTTATTCTGATACTTAAGGTAGTAGGCATGTTCCCATACATCCATTCCAAGGATTGGTGTGCCTATCTTTCCGGCAACATCCATCAGAGGATTGTCCTGATTGGGAGTGGAAGAGACAAACAGTTCCCCTTTATCATCTACACTGAGCCATGCCCAACCGCTGCCAAAACGGCCTTTTCCGGCATCAAGGAACAATTTTTTAAGCTGGTCCATTGATCCGAATGTTTTATTGATTGCAGCTTCCAGTTTGGGAGAGGGTTTTCCCCCTGCTAACTTCATGTTCTCCCAATAGAGTATGTGGTTGTAAAATCCTCCGCCATTATTTCGCACGGCCACAGGGTATTTACTAATCTCTGCAAATATCTCCTCTATGGTTTTTGATTCAAGGGCAGTTCCTTTGATTGCATTCACAAAATTGTCGAAATAGGCTTTGTGGTGCTTTGAATAGTGGATCTCCATTGTGAGTTTGTCAATGTAGGGTTCAAGTGCATCATATGCGTACGGTAACTGAGGAAAAGTGAATTTATCTATTGTATTCATGATCTTTTTTGTTTTTGTGTAATTAACTCTTTTGTCTGCCTGCGCAGAAAGCTCTGCTGGTGATACCATCAGTATCAGGGCAAACAGATATATTGCTCTTTTCATAATTATCTATTTATGTGTTAAAACAACAAATAAGGAGATTTGTTCACTCAATATGAATGAACAAATGTGGATTGATTATGCAGAGGTATTACCTGACTTGATTACCTGCGAACCAGAACGACAAATTCAAAGGGGTATTCAAAGAACTCCCCTCTGGGGAAATAGTTCCGGGAAACCTCCCTCCATTTGGAAAAGTCGAGTTTTGGGAAGAAGGTGTCAGCTTCATCAGGCATAATGTGCACTCTTGTAAGATAGAGTTTGTCGGCCAGAGGAATGGCCTGCCTGTAGATCTCACCTCCACCTATTATAAAAACTTCATGGAGATTGGCTGAGGCGTCATTATAATCCCTGGAAAGGTGATAACGGGATGGATTGCTAACGGGTGGATTGTTCCGGGCTGCTTCCAGGGCTTCGCCAAGAGACTTGTATACCTCAGCCTTGCCTTTTAAAGGCTGGGACGGGTCAGCAAACAAAGAGCTGCTAACTACTATATTCCTTCTGTTTGGGAGAGGTTTGCCGATAGATTCCCAGGTTTTTCTGCCCATTATCACAGTATGCCCGGAGGTTAGTTTCCTGAAATAGCGCATATCCTCTGTGATATGCCAGAGTAACTGGTTGTTTTTTCCTATGGCTCCGTTATCTGCAACGGCTGCAACAATCGATATCATATGTTATATTATTAAGCAGTTGTTAAACAGCAACCGGGGCTTTTATTGCCGGCCAGGGATCATATCCCTCAAGTTTAAAATCATCGTATTTGAACTCAAATACAGATTTTACATCCGGATTGATAACCATGCGGGGGAGAGGCCGGGGGGTGCGTCCGAGTTGCGTCTGAACCTGTTCAAAATGGTTGGTATAGATATGGACATCACCAAAGGTGTGGATAAAATCCCCCGGCCTCAGCCCTGTCACCTGTGCTATCATCATTGTAAGAAGAGAGTAGGATGCAATGTTAAAGGGAACCCCCAGAAAAACATCCGCGCTCCTCTGGTAGAGCTGGCAGCTGAGTCTTCCTTCGCTTACATAGAACTGGAAAAGTGTATGGCAGGGGGGAAGAGCCATTTTGTTCACATCTCCCGGATTCCATGCTGTTATTATATGGCGTCTTGAATCGGGGTTTTTGATTATCCCCCCGATAAGCTGCGAGAGCTGATCAATTATCTCCCCTGAGGCAGTTTCCCACCTTCTCCACTGTTTCCCGTAAACCGGACCCAGCTCCCCCTCATTATCAGCCCATTCATCCCAGATGGAGACACCGTTGTCTTTGAGATACCTGATATTTGTATCACCTTTTATAAACCAAAGTAGCTCGTGAATAACCGACCTGAGATGCACTTTTTTAGTGGTAAGCAGAGGGAATCCCTCTGAGAGGTCAAATCTCATCTGATATCCGAAAACACTTTTAGTTCCGGTACCGGTACGGTCGCTTTTGAGGGAGCCATTGTTCATTATATGGCTAAGAAGATTCAGATAAGGTTGCATAAAATCCGGAATGGTTGTTAAGTGAGTAGTAACAGAACTCTCGTTTACAAATATAGCAATGTTTGTTCTTTTATTGTTATTTTACCGGGGAATGGTTATGGTTGGGAGGCGCAACTTTTTTACGGAGATGATAGTTCATGAACTTACCACCTTTATTCAAAGGGCAAATATAATTCAGGAGTTGACGGATGGCAGAAAGAGAACAGAAGAGGGAGCGGGAATCAGATTCACGGTTAAAATCCCGGTTGAAAATTAGTTCATCAACTCCTGGACAATTCTTGAAACTGTTCTGAAGTCAATCTTTCCGGTGCTCATCATAGGTAAATCCCTTATAACAATAAAATCTCTGGGAAGGGCTATGTTAGGAAGCTCTTTGCCCATTTTCTTAAGAATATCATTTTTGTTAACCTCGATAGAGACAGTTGCGATTATAGAAGAGCCGCGAAGCTCGTCCGAGACATCCACTACACAACAGGAGACCCCCGTGGGCAGAAATTTTTCCAGTGTGTTTTCCACTTTGACAAGGGAGACCATCTCTCCTCCTATCTTTACAAACCTTTTGAAACGGCCGGAGTGCCAGAGATAGTTGTCCTCATCCAGATAACCCATATCCCCGGTGTTGTACCATCCGTCTACGACAGCTTCTGCGGTGAGTTGAGGATCACCGTAATAGCCCTTCATAACCGAGTCGCCCTTTACCAGGATCTTCCCGACATCACCCTTTTTGCACTCTTCGCCGGTCTCAAAGTTCTCAATCCTGACCTGCAGGTTTGGTATAACCCGGCCGGTGCTTCCGGGACGGTTATATTCGTGACTGTTTACAGAGATCACAGGGGAGGTTTCGGTGGCACCGTATCCCTCGAGCAGGGTCACTCCATGTTTCTTCATAAAGCCATCCCTCAAAGCGTCAGGGCATTTGTCTGCTCCTGAAACCATAATCCTCAAAGTTTTAAAATCACCAGGCTCTGATTTGTGTAGATATCCCCAGAAGAAACTGGGTGTACCGACCATTACTGTGGGTTTTTCTTCGCGTGCTATTTTGCAGATTGTCTGGAAATCAAGGGGGTTCGCATAAGTTACCATTGTCATCCCATAGTAGAAGGGAACCCATAGGTTTACAGTCAATCCAAAGACGTGGAAGAAGACAAGGTTTGCAAGAAGTATATCAGAACTGTTGATATTTATATAGTTCCCGAAATTTTCGATATTTGAAGAGATGTTTTTATGTGAAAGCTCCACAGCCTTTGGATCCTTTTCGCTGCCACTGGTAAATAAAACAACAGCAGTTTCATCAATTGTCCCTCCATGAATCAGTTTTAATATCTGTTTTGCAGGTAATTTACTTTTCAGCAGAGCCTTTATCTTCTCAAAAACAGTCACCTCCTTCATTATATCCTCAAGCATCACCATCCCATCTATCACCGGACAGTTAATCTTCTCCAGCAGAGCTTTGGATGTAATTATGGTTTTGAATCCGCACTTTTTCTGAGCGTAGAGAGCATTGGACTCTGCACCAGTGGAATAATTTATCATTACGGGTGTTCTGCCACTCATCAGCACTCCCAGGGTGGCAAGAGCACATCCTGCAGATGTCGGAACCATGATCCCGGTAAACCCTTTGTTGTACTTTTTAAATTTTGAGGTGAGAATCAGAGACGCAATAAGTGCGGTAGAGTAGGTAATATTCTTCTCTGTTGTTCTGTCGATTATGGCCATCTTCTTTGAGTGTTTTTTGGCCATTGTTACAAATTGCTGATAGAGTAGCATCTTTTCGGGTGTGTTAGTTTATATTACAAAATCAGGGCCGCAAGATAATGATATTTTTTTAATCACCAACCTGAGGGTGTAAGTATGTAAAATGATATAAATATTTACATATAGATAAATTGAGGCATATAATTTACTTTAAGTTAATGCAGAGTGTAAAATAATTCAAGATTAAACAAATTACAATTGCGCAAAATTCAAATAGGTTTTTATCTTTGTAAAACCTAAACAAAACAAATCCCGGTAAAACTAAGATTGTGTACGCAAAATTAGTTTTACAGCAATAAACAAGACTATGCTGCCGGATTCCTCTCCTCTGGAATACAAAAGAAACATGTCAGATGCCGGAATTAAAACCGGCAGTGATGAGTGCTTTTCTGCTCTTTTCAAAGAGTATTACGGCAGTCTCTATTCTTATGCTGTAAGATTGCTTGCTGATGAAACAGAGGCAGAAGAGTGCGTTCATAACACATTCTGTCACTTATGGGATGTTCGAAACAGCATTGAGATTAAAGATTCAGTGAGATCATATCTTTTCAGGGCGGTATACAACAGAGCTATTTCCTCGATAAGACAGAAAAAAATTATCTCAAGATATGAAGAAAAGGGTCTTTCTGAGCTCTATTTTACCAATGTTGTACAGACTCCCCAGGCAGAAGTCAAGCTGATAAGTTCCGAAACATCAAAAATTATTGTGTCTGCAATCGAATCTTTGCCGGAAAGGTGCAGAGAGGTGTTTGTCGGGTGCAAAATCAGAGGAAAATCTTATGCAGAGGTTGCCCGTGCTCTTGAAATATCAGAAAAGACGGTTGAAAACCAAATGACAATTGCAATGAAAAAATTGAGGGAAAAGCTAAAATGGCTTTTGCTTTTCTTTTGATTTTTTAAATATTATTCAAATTAGTTTTGGGGGTTTTGCCCCCGATTTTCGTCTTAACAATAATAAAAGCATAGTTTATGCAGAGTGACAAAAGAGAAGATATTGATATCCTACTTAACAGAATTTTAAACGGTGAAGCAGACTCCTCTGATATTGAAGTATTTTCTTTGTGGATAAGGGATCCCGGAAATGAAAAATACTTTGAGCAGTTTAAAGATATCTGGCACCTGAGCCACAGTACACTCCCGGATCCTGATAAAACAGCAAAAGAACATGACAGGTATATTAATTATATCAGGATGAGAAGGAGAAGGGAGAGGGCAACAAAGAGTCTCACCCGTGTTTTTTCCATTGCCGCTGTTACCCTGATTTTATTCGGACTATATATTTTTGTCAATCAATATGTTATTCAATATGATTACACGAACATATCTCTTGCCGAATTAAAATATAATACCGATTCAATTAAAGTCGTACTCTCCGATGGGCGTGTTATAAATCCTTTGTCAGGTAACTCTTTTGAAGACAGTAATATTACAGAGAGTGGACTTGTGATTGATCCTGTAAATGCCAGACAAATATCCTATGTTCCGGGAGAGAAAAGATCTATACGGAAAACAACACAGGCAAAAGATGGTGTAAAGTTTAATTCTGTATCCATTCCTCCTGGAGAGAGATTTGTTATTATGCTGTCAGACAGCACAATGGTATATCTTAATTCAAATTCCTACCTAAGATATCCCGTGAATTTCGGAGAAGGTACAAGGCATGTAACACTGTCTGGAAGAGCCTATTTTGACGTGACAAAATCGAGTAAACCATTTATTGTTACAACTAACGACATGGAGGTGGAGGTTCTGGGTACCTCTTTTGATGTTGAATCGTCTGAGGCAGCAAAAAACTCTTCCGTAATTCTGGTTGAGGGATCTGTAAGGGTAACTGCCAACGGTCAGACAAAAGTTATTAGTCCTAACGAAAAATTCACATTGAATCATGTTTTCAACGAAGTTTCCATTAGCAATATTGATTCAAAAACCATGACCCTGTGGAAAGACGGCATTCTGGTACTCAAAGAACTCTCTTTTGACCAGATGATTGAGAGCCTGAGTTCCTGGTACGGAGTGGAGATAGAAGACCGGTCAACCGTTCCCGAAACAGACCGTTTCAACGGTAAGTTTGACAGGGAGGATATAAAAGCTGCGATGAAAACGATAGCTCTGAGCGCAAAGGTGAAATATAAAGTCCGCGAGGGGAAGCTTGTAATTGAAGATGGAAAATAAAAAGGCGGGATTGAACTGAAAATAAAAAAGCGGGAGATGCTAAGGCCTGGTAAACTTTAATCTCTCCCGCATACCGATCAATAATCTATAATATTAACCAGAAATTATGGCAAAACTATGAAAACTTTTCCATTATTGAGAAAAAAGTGCTTCAACGGAAGTCGCCTGCTACGGCAGTTAATCCTGCCGGTTCTTTTCTTTCTGATTTCACTCCCTGTGGCAAAAGGGATTGAGCAGCAGGAAAAGGTTACTCTTAACCTGAAAAATGTGAGCATAGTGGAGTTTTTTAAAGAGGTGGAAAAACAGACCCCCTATAAGTTTTTCTACAAAAACTCCCAGATAGAGTCTGTTCCCAAGGTCTCCGTTGAGGCAAAGGATCAGCTCCTCACAGTTGTTCTGAACACAGTCTTTTCCAAGACAAATTTAACTTATGTTTTTAATGAAAAGCAGATTGTAATTCAGCAAAAACAGAATACACAAAGAACACCTCAAACAGTCAGAATCACAGGTGTGATTGTGGACAAAAATCAAATACCCCTTATGGGAGTCTCTGTTTTAATCCAGGGAACAAAGAAAGGTACGTTTACCGATGAAAACGGAAAATTTATCATAGATGTTCCCAAAACAAGGGGAGCCTCTCTTCTGGTCTCGATGATAGGTATGATCAACCAGGTGATTTACATCGACGATAAGACAGACTACAGAGTGACTATGGAGGATGATCAGGAGCAGCTCTCTGAGGTGGTCATTACAGGTTATCAGACCCTGCCCAAAGAGAGGTCTACCGGAGCTCATACCAGTCTTAGTTCAGAAGTTCTCGAGAAAACCACTCATTTTAGCCTGAAGGATAAACTTGAAGCTTTGGTTCCCGGACTATACTTTGAACCTAACTATGTTGAGGACCAGTATCCTACAGAGGAGAGCAGCAGAAGCATCATAATCCGTGGTGCCAGTACATTTGGCGATAACAATCCTCTGATTGTAATTGACGGATTTCCTGCAAGTTCTGCTTCTGATCCATGGAAATCAATTAATCCGGACGATATTGAAAACGTCACGGTTCTCAAGGATGCTTCGGCTGCATCTATCTGGGGAGCACAGGCCGCCAACGGAGTTATTGTAATAACGACAAAAAGAGGCAAAAGTCCCACTCCCAGGATTGACATAACTGTAGACACATATGCACAGAGAGCACCCAATCTTTTTAAAATTCCCTGGGCAAGCAGTGCTGATGCCATTGAACTCTACAAATGGATGGGATTCGAAACTACCTATCTTGATGCACTTGGAACCAACGCGGCAACTTACGAAAAGTACGAGCTTTCTCCTCCAATCAAAATAATTGCAGAGGCAAAACTTGGCCTGATAACAATGGAACAGGCAAATATGCAACTTAATCAGCTTAAGGGGATTGATATCAGAAATGAATTTGCCGATCTCTTCCTAAACAAGATGGAGAACAATACAAAAGCAAATATGTCCTTTCAGCTTGGCAGTGGATCACACAACTTCAGAACATCTCTCACAGTCACCAGCAACAGGAAATACAACAAGGGGAACTCAAAAAATGACTATATTATCAGTGTGAATGACCAGTATGCACCGGCAAAATGGATCAGAGTCTCTCTGGGTGCAAATATAAATCTGAGTGAAGAGGAGAGAAACGGATTCGTTATAAATGAACTGAACTATCTCAACCAGTTTGACAGAATACTGGACGGGAACGGTAATTATCTTCCGATGAATGCTCAGGATTCCAGATCATCTTATGATTCCTATTTTGCACTCAAGACATCCGCAAGAAGAGACTCCGTTGCTAAGTATAAATTGCCTTATGACTGGGATTGGAACCTGAAACGGGAAGCCGAAACCAGGGATAACACCCAGAGAAATTCCGACATCAGGCTCACTGCTAAGGTAAATCTTATGCCATTGCCCGGGTTGAGCGTGGAGCTCTCATATCAGTATCAGTATATTAACCAATATCTCAGGGAATATTATAACGAGGACTCCTGGATGGTAAGGAATCAGGTAAACAACAATGCCAGAACAGACGGTACATACCCTGTTCCTCCCGGGGGGATGCTCTATGAAAATAAGAAATTCGGATCCGGGAATAATTACAGGGGGCAGATAACCTATGACAAAAAAATTAAGGATCACTCCATTAAAGTAATGGCTGGGACAGACTGGAGGAGAGATTATTACGACCAAACTCCTTATGGGTATTATTCCTATGATCCGCAGGCTCTTACTTACGCAACCGGATTGGATTTTCAAACTGCCAACACCAAAATTATCAGGTCAGTCTAATTACTACTCGACAGTGCCGATGATTCCCGGAAAATACTATTTTAGTATGGATGGAAGAGATGACCGTTATGTCGGTTATTTCGGTAATTTTGGATACACCTATGCAAAGAAATATGACTTTACCGGAAGTATCAGACTGGATAAGACAAATCTTTTTGGAGGGTCACAGGAGTCTCCCAATCTGCCGCAATGGTCTCTGGGTGCAGGGTGGAATATAACTGAGGAGAAATTTGCAAAAGATATCAAATTCCTGGATTATTTAAAACTCAGGGTATCTTACGGATGGAACGGTAAGATTGACAAAACAGCAGCACCTTACCTCTACGGATACCCCTGGACAGACAAGGTTACCCTTCTTCCCTACTCTGCTATTCAGTCAGCTCCCAACCCCAGCCTTACCTGGGAGAAGACACAGACCTATAATATCGGTGTGGATTATGCGTTCCTGAAAAACAGCATATCAGGTACCATCAACGTTTACCGCAAAAACTCGGACGACTGCCTGGTTCAGCTTGCAGTGAACGGAACATACGGATTCCAGAACAACAGGGGAACCTTTAACGGAGGCCGGCTGGAGAACACAGGTTTGGAATTCAATATTAACGCAAACATAGTTAATAATAAGAATTTCAAATGGCAGACAATGTTTATGTACTCAACCAATAAAAATATGGCAAGAGGTATAACCAAGGTTTCGGATAATACATCGGCCTACACTACTATGGCTTTCTATTACCGCAAACCTGACCGGCCACTCAGTTATCTGGCAGCTGTCGAATTTGCCGGCTACGATGAGGTTGGTCTGCCAAAATTTATATATGACGGAGAGGTTACCAAAGTTACAGATATAGCAAATGCCAGCACTCTGATAATGGATAAACTCTTTAAATTTGTGGGGCAGAAAGATCCCAAGCATTTTGGATCCTGGACCAACAGGTTTATTTATAAAAACTTTGAACTATCCCTTGGGCTTTATTATAAATTCGGGCATAAAGTAATCGGGGATTATCCTCCCACAAATTTATTCACCTCTTCTGGTTTTTTGCAACCCACAAAGATGTACACCTTCCTGCCTGAGTTAATGCTGCACAGCTGGAAGTCAGAGGCAGATGCGGCTACTGCTGAAATGTACAACCTTAACAATAAAATAACAAACAGCAGCCATACTCAGCTGATGGATTTAATTATGTCTTACGGCACGCAAAATGTGTATAATGCAGGATCTATCAGAGTGAAGAATATCTCATTATCCTATTCGGTGCCCAAAAAAGCTCTCAGCAAAATTAATCTCAAAGATCTGAGAATAGTAATTGAGGCCAGAAACCTCGGCACGATTGTAAAATTTGCACCTTTTGATCCGGATAATCCACCTTACAGCAGTTCTACTTATGGAGCCCTGATGTTCGTAACCAGAAACCGTCCTGAGTTCTCTGCAGGATTAAAGATTGGTTTATTTTAATTTTTAATACCGACCACTATGAAGAAAATATTATATTTTATAGCAATCTTTTTCATAACAGGCATTTTAGCATCCTGTGAGAAAGAATTCCTGAATTCATTCCCAAGGGGACAGGTAATTGCAAAAACTACTGCAGACTTCAGAAAACTACTGGACTTTGTTGATAACTCGAGGTATTCGTATTCATTGTCCCTGACCACCGGTTATGTGGATGTTATGACAGACGACTGTTATATGGATTCCACAAAATGGAATTCATACACAACCACCAGGGAGCATATAAAGAATCTCTATGCATACAAGAACAGCGTTTTCACTTATGATTCTCCCTCATTTACAAATGAGACCAACTGGAATAACCAGTATTATACCATATCCCTCTGCAGCAATATCCTTTCCGAAATCACAATAGCCACAGACAATGTTGAAAAGCAGAAACAGCTTATCGGAGAGGCCAGAGTACACAGGGCCTATGCATATCTGATTCTTATAAACACCTTTGCTGTCCATTACAATGAAGCAACCGCAGCAACAGACAAGGGAGTTCCTATTATAAATAACCCAACAGCGCTTCCTCCTCTTGACAGAAAATCAGTAAAAGAGGTCTATGAGTTTATTATCAGCGAACTGGAGAGTGCACTTCCTGACCTGCCCGATGATGTGGATCAGTATAAACACAGACCTACAAAATTGAGTGTATATGCCATACTGGCCAGAACCTATCTCTATATGGGCAACTATACCAAGGCTTTGGAGAATGCAAACAGTGCTCTTCAAATAAGAAATTATCTGTATGACTACAACACCATCTACACCGGCACCGTTGATTATTATAACAACCTTATTGGCATATCAAGGATGAACGACGAGGAGATGATCCTTTGGAAAACCTTTGCAAAGAGTGTGGTTTACACAACTGCATCTACCCATTATATTCTTGACACTATGACCTTCAACCAGCTTTATCCCGATTTTATCAAGAATCCCGACGGAACGACTGTCAATTATGACCTTAGAAGGACTTTGAAGTTTAATGGGATAGCCTCTAACAGAAAAATGACAGCCACCTCAACCTTCCAGTTTAATTTTTATAACCAAAGATATAAAACCGACTCAAATAAGGGCGGAACAACCTGTCATAATCCTGTTGCAACACCGGAGATGTATCTCACAAGAGCAGAATGTAATGCACGGGCGGGTAATCTCCAGGCAGCACTTGATGATGTAAATGCAATATGTTCAAAGCGTTATAAAACCGGATCCTTTACCAATCTTACTCCGGCAAATTTCCAGAACAACAAAGATCTGGTACTTGACAGAGTTTTACTTGAGAGAAGGAGGGAGCTCTACGGAAAAGACATGAGATTGTATGATCTTAAGCGCCTCAATTTACCATTCACCCATAAGCTGGGCTCTCTGACAATTTCGGTTCCTGCCAACGATCCAAGACTGATATGGCCGATATTCCCCAAGTATATCGAGATGAACTCGGAACTTGAGCAAAATGAGAGAGAAACATCCGGGGTAAAATATTATGACAAGAACGGAGTAGAAGTTCCGATTACAGATTGACTTTAACCGGCAGAATTCAGTTAAGATTATATTAATCAAGATTATCAACCGTATATATGAATAAATCACTACTAATAATAATATTGTTGCTTCTACCCGGACTTGTTTTTGCCCAGAATTATGTGGGTTATACAATCAGGGGGGAAATTAAAGGTGCTCCGGACGGAAATGTTTACATTCTTAAAATGTTTAATGGCGATACTCTTAACAGGGGTGTTATCAGCTCCGGAAAATTTACAATAGAGAAAAATGAAAAATTTTCAGGAGATGTCACTGTCTTGTGTATCAACGAGAATAGAATTTTTTCTAACCTGTTCATAGAACCAGGTGTGATAACCATAACCGGTGAGTATTCAAAGCCGTCGACTATTCAGGCTTCAGGTACACCTTCCAATGACGCATGGATATTATACCAAAAAAATGTTGCTCCCTACAATCAGAAAATCGACAATCTCGGAGCAGCCTACAGGGTAGAAAAAGATCCTGCTAAAAAGAACGCAATAAACCAGGAGAGAGGCAAAGCATATGATGATTTCTATACTTTCAAAAAGGAGTTTGCCTATAAATACAACAATACTATTATTGCTCCCATGTTTCTCTCAGCGGGCACGGGATATCTTGATTATAAAGGATTGAAAGAACTATTAGCCAAGCTCGATCCTAAAACTCCGGAGAACTGGTACACCAACAGACTGCTGGAGAGAGCCGATATCATGAGCAGGTGCGACTACGGAAAAGTCGCACCTGACTTTACTCTAAAGGATCCTTATGGTAAAAAGATCACACTCTCTTCTCTCAGAGGTCAGGTGGTACTGATAGATTTTTGGGCATCATGGTGCGCCCCCTGCAGGGCCGAGAACAAAAATGTGGTTGAACTCTACAAGAAGTACAATCCCAAAGGCTTTACAGTAATGAGCGTATCAATTGACGAAGACAAGAACAAATGGGTTGAGGCTGTGGAGAAAGACAACCTGCCCTGGAAAAATCAGGTATCCAGCCTGGTAGGATGGGAATGCCCTGTGGCAAAGATGTATGGTCTGGGTTATGGTATGACCGGGGTTCCTTATTCGATGCTTCTGGACAAAGAGGGGAAAGTATGCGGATACAATCTGCGCGGCGAAGAACTTAAGGCAAAACTCGTTGAATTGTTCGGTGAATAGTTATTTTCAACCTGTTAGTGACCGTAAAGATCAGCGAATGTAAAAAAAGTGCCGGTCGATAAAAAAAGAAGAAAAGAGGCTGTCAATTGAGACAGTCTCTCTTTGTTACTCCGGAAAGACACCTGATTTGGGAACATTTATTAGTATCCAAATAAGAGGTAATATGCAGCTGTCTTCTTTACCCGGTTAATGTCATAGACCCGGTTGTTATTACGATCTCTGGAACTCAATCCGTAAACCAGGCTCCTGCTAAGACTTCCGACACCTGGTACTTCAACAAACTCCCATTTAAATTTCATTTTATTTTCCTTTGCATAATTTTTACTCTCGTTGTAAAAATATCTTGCTCTTTCGTTACAGTTTTGTCCTTGCGCATAACTGGCAGGATCCTGTGGATAACCCTCTCCGTTTCTAGTATCCTCTTCACCTACGTGTACTATTATGTGTTTGTCAAATAGTGGTTTTAGATATTCATTTGTACCAAAAGGTGAATCCAGCAATGAAAATGGCCAGCTAAAAACATCTTTGTCTACTGTCAGCCCTTCCGGGAAAGGCATGATATAATTGGCAGCCTTGGACATGACGGCAGTTCTTATTCTGGCATCAGGTATTGAAATCAGAAAGGCCTGAATAAACTGGGCTCCCCACGCAGAGCCCCATATGTCATATTTTGAAGCTCTGCTTCCTGTCTCTTCTTTATAGTAAGTAAAAATTGCTTCAATAATCTGGGTAGTCCATTTTTCTTTTGATCTTATCTTAAGATTTGATTCAGAATATGTAATTCCGCCTCTTTGATATTCAGTCTGATTATAATACTCCTTTTTGAATTCAGGAGCCAGTACAACAAAACCGTCTCTTTCTGCAAAATCTTTCCAGGTTTCGAGTTCGTACTTACCATCTCGTTTTGAATCATGCATTACAAAAAGAACATACATTGACTCAACATTTCCCCGGGTAGGTATATAATAATGGAGTGTTACAGGTTTTGAAGAAAGCGGTTCATATTTTGTAAATGTAACAGAACCTTCTCCACGGGAGAAATCACCCTGGGCTAAACACAATAAATGTGAAAACAAAATTATAATTAACAGTAATGATTTTTTCATGATGACAAAATATTATTCAAAAAAATAACCGGCCTTTCGCATCTCTTTGTAATTTTTAAAAGGTTTTTCAGGCATCATGTATTTTTCAATAAATTTATATGCATTATACCTTATAGTAGTAGATTCTTTTGAGTCTAACCTTTCAAACAGGTGTGCACCAGGCAGGGAATCATATATTTTGTAAGTGAACAAATTTCCCTCTTTACCGGCTGTCTTAAGAGCGTCAATCATCCGTTTCACCTCTTTAACACTTACGTCATCATCATTTTGACAGGTGGTGATCATCAGCGGTCTGGAGAGTTGAGATGCATAAGTAACAGGTGAACGGCGGGCATACTCTTCCGGATTCTCTGACGGAGTCTCTCCTACATGATATTTGGCACTAAAAAGGTTGTTGTAGGATTTGTCGTAGTAACTAAGGCGGAAAGTTACATCGCTCACAGGAACACCTGCATAGGCACAATTATATTTGTCAGGATATTTCAAAATACCCATCAGGGCATGTAATCCTCCATGACTCCATCCAAAGATACAGACCCTGTCAGGATCTACTATCTTATAGTTTTCTACCATATAGTCTCTGCTTGCCAGGACATCTTCCACCTCAGATCCTCCGTAATCTATAGCCCTGTGGAAAGATTTTCCGTAACCTGTGCTGCCCCTGTAGTCGGGAGCAATAACGATGTAACCCTGATACAGAAATTCGCGAATTACGTGATTATAGGAGTTTGAGTATGTCCCATGAATACCTCCGTGAGGGAACACTATTAAAGGATATTTTTTTGACTGATCTACTCCCCGTGGGATGAAAACATAAGACCAGAAAATTAAAGGATTGTCAAGAAACTCATCAAAAAATGCATTCCCGGTTGAATCCTGATTTCTTTTTGGAGGTCCGGGCAACCTGACCTTATCTATATATGCATATTCAGAAAGATCCTCATAAAGAAGATTGTCTTCCAGCTTCTTTTTTAATATATCAAACTGAAATGACATATTATCAATTTTTTTATTGAGGGAAGAGATCTCCTTTTTAAGAGAATTAAAATCATTTTGGGAAATCTGAGCATTGGAGATTGAAATTCCCGCAAAAAGGGAACACAATGTTAACATAAATACAATTTTTCTCATGATATAAAAGATTTTATTACAACAAATTTATTAATTAATGTAAAAACAACTTATGTTTTACCTAATATTTTTTTTATATTTGAGAGCTCTCAATCAATATCAAAACTCAGCCATGATCAACAGCAAATTTATTACACGATTTGTTTTATTGTCAGTTTATCTCTTAATAAGTTGTTCCAGGGAGGATTCACCCCCGACAGTTACCACAACATTTCATTACGGATTAGATTCAATTGAGTTTGTTTATGAACCATTGAATCATAAGGAGATTAAAGTATATTACTATATTCCGGAGTCTGGCAGCATGAAAAATATGCCAATACTTTTTGCCTTTCACGGAGCAGACAGGAATGGGATCTACCAGATTGACACCTGGAAATCAATAGCTGACGAAAGAAAAATAATGGTATTTGCACCCCAGTTCTCCCAGCCATTATCAGAATCAGACAGAAAACGCTTTAATTCTAACGAATATCAGCTGGGAGGTGTGACAACATCAGGTTCATATTACTCCCCCGTTCAGGAAGATAAATGGACCTTCTCCGTTATTGAAGAGTTGTTTGATCATATAAAAGAGGCTACAGGAAGCAGTCAGGCGACATATGATATGTGGGGACATTCTGCCGGAGGTCAATGGACACACAGATATGTACTTTTTAAACCGAATGCCCGTTTGAGGATGGCTGTGGTGTCCAATTCCGGAGTTTTTACTGTACCCGATGTACTGGGTATCAGTGACGGCTCGGCAATATATTCTTTCCCTTATTCACTTAAAGGTACCACAATGATTGATAGTGATGTAAGGAGATATTTTACAAAAAACATGGTGATTCACACCGGAATGGCAGATCTTGCAACGACCACTCAACAAGATCCTTACCTGTCAGTAACTGCCGGAAGCAAGGCTCAGGGAGCAAACCGTAATCAGAGATCTCTCTTTTTTTATAATTATTGCAGACAGATAGCCGAGGACAAGGGTTGGGAGTTCAACTGGAGTCTGGTAGAGGTCCCAAATGTGGGTCACAGCTCCAGAAGAATGGTTCAGACCTATAATGTCGGTGCTGCAGATATCCTTTATTAATATGAGAAGACAATCTTATCAGGATTTTCTTACTAATTATTAAATAATTTTTTTATGAACATCAAACTAAAAATTTGCACGGCACTAATTTTATCAGCACTCTTTTCTGTGCAATGTCAGGAAAGGGAAGGCATTCCCGGCAGTGTTCTGTTTACGGTAACATCAGAAGCAGATGAGTATGACGGAACAGTTTTGGCTTTTCCCGGAGACCGTACATCTATCGAGATGGAGGTAAGCACAGACGGTACAGAGAATGGCTGGGAGACAACTTCACCAACTAAGGATAGTTGGATTACTACAGAAAAGATCGACGGTAAGCTTTACGTAACTGTCGATATCAACGAATCGACAATTCCTCGCACCAGCTATATTAAAGTATATTCTGGAAAAAGCGAAAGGACAATTAACGTAACACAGGACTATTACAGAAAATTACAATTTTTTGGTTCAGAAAAAAGCATCGGTGCCTCTTCCGGAGTATACACTGTTTTTTTCAACACTAATGTTTTGACAGAAAATCTTTCATGCACTCTTGACCAGGCAGCTTCTGCCTGGATCACTAATGTAAATATTGGTGAAGGTGTGATTAACTTCTTTGCAAGCCGAAACACTTCAACCACCGCTGCAAGAAGTGGTGTAGTGACACTTTCCGGTGACGGTAAAAACGCTGAAATAACAATAATTCAAAACCCCTTGACAGGGAAAGCGTATATTGTTAATATAAGCTCAATTGCCTGGGAAGAGTCCTCAGTTTATAATATTATGGCATCGGGAGAAAAAGTAGGAGAGATTTGTAAAGAGTATATTTATAAATACGATGATGTAAATGCAATCCCGGTTGTGAGAGGATCGATGATGATAGCTTATCCTATGAATATTTCCGGCAATGTGGACTATGCGAATGGTTATGTAATAGATAACGGAGGTTCGATTATATGGAACACAGCTGTTACGGTGGAAACAGCAGGAAATGAAATGATTGCCCAGTACAATCCAGGTTCTCTGACAGTAACCCCGTCAACAATCTATTTCCCGGACGGAGCCTCTTCGTTTACCCACATACAAATGGGAGCAGAGGATATGGCATCAGCAATAACAGCTGATACAGAACCGATGCTTCTTGTTGACGTAAAAAGCGGTGAGGCAAATACAGCAGGGGAGACTACAGAAACAATCACCTATGGAGTTGTAAAAATCGGACGTAATTACTGGTTGAACACAAATTATGCATCTTCACGTTATGCTGATGGAAGTAATATTCCTACAAACATTGCAAATGCACAATGGACAAATATATCCAATCCCGGTTGTCTGGTTTCCGGAACCTCTTCTACCAACACATACCTTGATGCAAACTCTTCAAATGCTACAACTACAAGAAGAACATACGGCTGTTTGTATAACTGGCAGGCTCTTACAGGTGCTGTTATTTTGCCTGATCAGACAACAGAAACTGACAGAAAGAGTGATATAATCTCTCCGGAAGGTTGGTCAGTCCCGTCAAAGGATGACTATACGATAATGAGGAATTACATTACACAGGGTTCACCCAATCCAACAACAGATCCTTTGAATGAATGTTATACAACAGCTACTACCACCTATGCAAATATAACCGGTTTTAATGGTCTCGGGACCCGGTCAAGAGGCTATAAATCCGGCGGATATAATACAGGAACCTATTATTGGACAATTGACTATACCTTTAAAGGATCTAATACTGCCGGGACCCAGGATGGTCATATGGGTTATATCCTTTCTCTTAACAAGTCAACAAATATCACTACAATCGGAGTTTCTACCGGTTGTTATTTACGTTTAATTAAGGACTGAAATGATGAAGATAATCAAAACTATATTATCCGCCATATTGGCTGCAGCATCAATATTTTACGCTGTTCTTTCCATTAATACTGTATATGCACAGAGCAAAATAACAGTACAGGGAAAGATTGTTGACTCAGATGGAGGACCTCTGCCCGGAGTGGCAGTAGTGCTTGAAGGGACTAATCAGGGAGTTGTATCAGATAATAATGGGGTATATTCTTTTACCTTTACCGGAAGTGATAACTCAGTACTTATATTCAAGTTTATCGGGATGAAATCTCAAAAAGTCACTATAGGGACCAAAAGATTAATCAATGTTATACTTGAACTTGATACAGAGGTTCTGGAAGAGGTAATAGTAACCGGATATGGTAACATTACCAAAGAAGCGTATACCGGCTCCGCCTCAGTTATTA
>JALNXR010000218.1 GCA_023230265.1 Bacteroidales bacterium
TTGCTTGACATTCTGATACTAACATGCAAATAGCAACAAAAAGGCCAGATCTTAAAAATCTGGCCTTTTTATTATAGATATCTATGTGGGAAACTTTAGCACCAATGTCCCGTCCTGAAATAGAAAATAGGTAGTTTGACTCAAAAGTTACCTCAAAAAATCATTGATTAAAATTCACCCCAACTATAATCAGTAAGATCAGCAAAGCATAAGGGCGCTTTGCTGTCTTACTGAATTATGTGGTTAATTTTTAAGACACAAACAACTCCGCTATCATACACCTGGCAGAGCCTCCCCCGTTGTTTTCAATTACGGTGAGCGATGGCGCTAAAATACTGCAGTAACTCTCCAACCTCAGGAGCTGATACTTTTCAAGAGACTCTTTAGCTCTTTTTGACATCACCAGCAACGGCCTGCCTTTTCCGCTATTAACGCTGCCTTGGCTATTTGCAACGCCCGGGCTGTTTGCGCTGCCTGAGTTCTTTGCGATTCCTGTATCGCCACCTCTGATTTCCAGCATATTCCCGGCAAAATTGTCCATCTGCTCAAGTGAGATCTCTATCAGCTCCTTACCCGAATCCTCCACCTGATTGATAAAACTCTCCCTCTGCTGTATGTCCCTGATTGAGTCGAGACAGGCAACTACAAAATCCGATCCCACACACATCATCACATTTGTGTGATATACCGGATTTCCTGCAGAGTCAAATGAGTCGAAAAGCAGGTATTCGTAATCCATCTCATCGCAAAATTGCTCCAGCACTTTTTCGCTTGTCCGTGGTGATGAACATGCATATACAAGCCGGTTTTCACGGTCGAGGATCATACTGCCGGTTCCCTCCAGGAACTCTCCCTTTTTCTCCCAGCCGGTAAGGTCAACAATCCTTTTGACGTTAAAATTCTCTTTAATTTTTTCAATAACATGAGGTTTCCTCTCCAGTCTCCTGTTCTCTGCAAACATGGGATAGAGCACCAGAGTGCCGTCTGAATGGGTTGAAAACCAGTTGTTGGGGAATATCGAATCGGGTGTGTGAGGATCCGGCGTATCCTGAGCCACTGTCACATTCACACCATTATCCTGCAATAGTTTAACAAAATTATCAAACTCTTTTACTGCCGCTTCTGCGGCATTAATTCCAAATCCCTCTTTCTGAAAAAGGTTATTGGCTGCTGTCTGAGGATTGAACCCGAAATTGACAGGTCTGATCATCAGAACGGATGATGTTGTCTGCATACTTTGATTTAGTGTTTGCTTTGATATAATGCTTTAGCATTTTCTTTGCTCCAGCGTTCACTTTGCAGTGCCGTTTTCTTTTGTTACAGTTTTTGCACCATTTTATGATTTGCGCCAGTTTCTGCTTTTGGGCCAGCGTTTACTTTTGCATCATTTTTTTGCTTTGCGCCAGTGTTTGGTTTTGCGCTGGTTTTTGCTTTGTTCCGGTGATTTTTCTACTCCAGTGATTTGAGAGCCTCTTTGATTATTCCGATGGCTTCCATAAGCTCCTCTTCTTTAATTACAAGGGGTGGAGCAAAACGGATTATGTGCCTGTGGGTGGGTTTTGCAATCAATCCCAGCCCAGCCATTGTTTCACAAACATCCCAGGCCTCTTTGCCATTATGAGGTTGTATCACAATTGCATTGAGCAGTCCTTTACCCCTTATCTGTTTTACAAACGGGGATTTTATTGCAGCCATCTCCCTGCGGAATATTTTGCCGAGATATTCAGCCTTATCTGCCAGTTTCTCTTCCACTACCACCTCAAGCGCTGCAACCGCCACCTTACATGCAAGAGGAAAACCTCCAAAGGTTGATCCGTGTTCACCGGGTTTGATGGTAAGCATTATTTCATCATCCGCCAGCACTGCAGAAACAGGCAGGACACCACCGGAAATTGCTTTGCCAAGAATCACCATATCTGGTCTTATACCTTCATGATCAGAGCACAGCATCTTACCGGTACGGGCAATCCCTGTCTGAACCTCGTCAGCAACAAACAAGACATTGTGTTTTTTACAAAGATCATAGCACTTTTTAAGGTATCCGTCATGAGGAACAAAAACCCCGGCCTCACCCTGTATCGGTTCTACCAGAAAAGCAGCTACCTTATCCCCGAATTTGTTCAGGACCTCCTCAAGTGCCTGAGGGTTGTCATACGGAATTTTGACCAGTCCCGGAGTGAAGGGACCGTAATCTTTGTAAGAATCCGGATCTGTGGAAAGTGATACTATTGTTATTGTACGTCCGTGGAAATTACCTTCGCATCCTATTATAAGAGCTTCGTTTTCCGGAATGTTCTTTTTGACATAACCCCATCGTCTTGCCAGTTTGAGAGCTGTTTCCACAGCCTCCGCTCCTGAATTCATCGGCAGAACCTTATCATAGCCGAACAATTTATGCACAAACTCCTCGTAGGGGCCCAGACAATCGTTGTAAAAAGCCCTGGAAGTAAGACATAGATTTGATGCCTGTTTCACAAGTGCATTAACGATTTTAGGGTGACAATGTCCCTGATTGACGGCAGAATAGGCTGATAAAAAGTCAAAATATCTCTTACCGTCAACATCCCATACATAGATACCCTCACCGCGTGTGAGAACTACCGGAAGCGGATGGTAATTATGCGCTCCGTAAGTATCCTCTTTTTCAATGAATGCTTTAGCTTTAGGTGAAATTTCCATACTTATATTTTTCTTCAAAGATAGCCCTTTTTTTACTTAAAAATGGTCATTACTTATTTGTAATTCCAGATAATAATCTTACCTTTGCATCCCGTTTTATACGAAAAAATTATTTAAAGCAAAGATTTATAACTAATTATGCCAACAATTCAACAGTTAGTACGCAAAGGTCGCGAGGTGATTGTAGAGAAAAGCAAATCCCGGGCTCTTGACTCCTGTCCCCAAAGACGCGGTGTATGTGTAAGGGTTTACACTACCACACCCAAGAAGCCTAATTCGGCCATGCGTAAAGTTGCCCGTGTACGCCTCACCAACCAGAAAGAGGTGAACGCCTACATACCGGGTGAAGGGCACAATCTCCAGGAGCACTCAATTGTGCTTGTTCGCGGAGGCCGTGTAAAAGACCTTCCCGGCGTACGCTACCACATCCTTCGCGGAGCACTTGACACAGCAGGTGTTGACGGCCGCAAGCAGAGCCGTTCACTCTACGGCACAAAGAGACCTAAGAAAGGTGCTGCAGCCAAGAAAAGTTAACTATTCAAATATTTAAGAACAAATGAGAAAAACGAAGCCTAAAAAGAGGATTCTACTTCCTGATCCAAAGTACCACGATACACTGGTTACACAGTTCGTGAATAATCTGATGCTTCAGGGGAAGAAGAGTATCGCCTATGGAATATTCTACGATGCTATGGATATAATTGGCGAGAAGATGAAAGATTCTGACAAGGCTCCGCTGGAAATCTGGAAAAAAGCTCTCGAAAACATCACCCCTCAGGTAGAGGTTAAAAGCCGCAGGGTTGGTGGAGCAAACTTCCAGGTACCAACAGAGGTGCGTCCTGAGAGAAAGATTTCATTGTCAATTAAAAACATGATCCTGTACGCACGCAAACGCTCCGGCCACTCTATGGCCGAGAAGCTTTCGGGAGAGATTCTGGCAGCATATAATAATGAAGGTGCTGCATTCAAGAGAAAAGAGGATATGCATAAAATGGCTGAGGCAAACAAAGCTTTTGCACACTTCCGCTTCTAAGCCCCTATACCTTTAATGATCAGAGATTTAAAATACACGAGGAATATCGGTATCATGGCCCATATTGATGCCGGTAAGACAACTACATCCGAGAGGATACTCTACTACACAGGTAAAAACTACAAGATAGGAGAGGTTCATGAGGGTGCTGCCACTATGGACTGGATGGTTCAGGAACAGGAGCGAGGTATCACCATAACTTCTGCAGCCACCACCGCCTTCTGGAATTACAACAATGAACAATACCAGATTAACCTGATAGACACTCCGGGCCACGTCGATTTTACCGTTGAGGTAGAGAGATCCCTGAGGGTTCTGGACGGTACCGTGGCAACTTTCTGTGCTGTCGGAAGAGTTCAGCCCCAGTCGGAGACTGTCTGGCGTCAGGCCGATAAATACAGGGTCCCAAAACTTGCCTATGTGAACAAAATGGATCGTGTTGGTGCTGATTTCCTTGCAGTTATCGAGGAGA
>JALNXR010000220.1 GCA_023230265.1 Bacteroidales bacterium
CAGAACGGACGTTGCTTGTCTCTCGCCCCAGGGCATCGGTATAGCCCTCCAAAACAGTGAACAATCCATTGGCACCAGGCAATAAGCCGTGTGTTGACTGACCGGAAGCTGACCATGACGGCTGGCCAGAGATATCATAGTATTCACTGATGGAACCGTCGCGGGCGATGGTGTTTGTAATGTGGCAGCAATTCCAATAAAAAGATTTCATCTTATACACGCTCTTTTACTTAGATTTTGTAAACATTGTCTTTTTCGTTATTGTATTAGCAACGCTTGAATTACTCATTGTAAATAAAGATACCGGTGCCTATACATTTTTTTGACCATTTAGGAAAAGGCAACGACTCGACATGGTTTGTTTTTGCAGTCAACAAGTATCCAGAATGATGAAACCCTCCTGAAGTTTGTATGTTGTAAAATTCGACACCATTTACATTTAGAAGACTTATAAATTGAGGCTCTAAATAATTTAAACAGTTATTTGTTGGTATATCTGTAAGATATTCTTGTTCTAACAACCGCCCCCTTATATTATGACAGGCACTTAAAACACATGCTACACCTCCTGCTTTTTCAATGTTTTTCTGCATTTGATCATGTTCTAAACATCCAGCCACTAAAAAACAAACACTTATCACGATTATGATTAATAACCTATTAAGGCCATGTGGTACCAAAAACTTGACTGTATTTTTCATTATTAGCTCCATTGAAAATCCATTGCATGCATTAATAAAATGTTCTTTCTATTATTCATCTGATATACGCTCTATCATTTGCATTTAATAAAAACAACCTCATTCGCCGATTTCACTCACGATTGAATTTTAGACCCTACGGCCTTTCATCGTATATTTCGCTGTTTTCACCAAGCGACTCAAGGATTTTAGAAAAATGGTAAACAGTTTTGTTTGTACCTTTACGTTCTTTTTTTATCTTGTACGAAACTGAAGAACCTTTGTCAATATTCCATGAGAACGCTTCAATTGTTACACTGCCTGTACAGGCATCTGATTCAAAGTATATGTTCGTGCGATAATTTTTTTCACTTTGAACATCGATTACATTATTAGATATAGAAATTAAACATCCTTCTTTTTGAAGAACCTCAACAGCATTGCTGATGGTTTCTTTAAAGGGTAATGGAGATTTAAGCGCAATGACATTATGAATTTGAATTACATCAGGTTGACAGCCTGATGACAAAACAAAAACACATAAATGTAATATATAATGTTTAAAAACATTTCTTTTACTCATATATTCCATCTTTGAAATTGTCTCTCTTAATTTGATGAACATATGTTTTCCATTTCTTTTTTAAGTTGCAAAGCTTCTTGCTTTTTTAGGCTGAGTGTGACATTGATGCTCCCCTGAACCTGTTTGGCTAAATTAGCCCATTGTTGACCACCCGCACTTACTTTAGGATAATCAATAATATCTGTCTGTAAATCGGCGATTTCAGTCTCAATCGAATAAATTTTTAATTGGACCTTCATCCAATTAATCATAGCATCTAGGCAATCAGGACAAACGCATTTATTCGTCACTTTTTTCACAAGAGATGCATAATTATTATACCAAGTTTTATAGTGGTTGGCATGTTGCAATTCATGGGCAATGGTAATGGCAGGAGCATTTTTACGAACATATATATCACCTTCGCACATTGAAAATGGAATGACAAATTTTACTTTACTTGAAAAGAAACCACATTTACGAACTTCACCTTTACTCCCCGCACCCTGTTTATGTAGCAAGGCACCACCAAAACACCCAAATGGAGCTGTTTTGCCTGCTGACGTGCGGCAGGCCATTTTGATTTCATTTTCACTTAAATCTAAATGAACGTTAATTTGGCAGTATGTTAGCCCCAAATAATCTGTTTTGTTAACAACATTATTATCCAAAAATCCAAATTCATTCACACCTCCCTTAATACCGATAGGATCCCTGCTAAACCATATTCCGAGGATCGGGTCGTAGTAACGATATCCATAATAATACAATCCAGTTTCGGGATCATGGTGTTTTGTTGAGAAGAGGAATGCAAAATCGTCAGTCATGACACCTAATTGAGCGGTTATCTCGCCGAAGGCATTATACTCATAATGCGCTTTAACCGCTTCGGTGCTATCGATGTATTCCGTAATATTGCCGTTGGCATCTGCAACAGCAAAATAGGTGTTGGTGCCTGATTCTGTAGCCTTCGTGTCGCTGAGCAAGCCGCCGATACCGCCAGCACCTTGTAATGTGCCGCTGAGGTCAAGGCCCCATGTGTAGTAGTTGATATTGGTTACAGGTGTAACGTGATCAATGATGATTTCCGCCACCATATTCCAGTCGTCCCATACATATTTGCGATTTTCTATGGCATCCCATGTTCCCGCGCCGGATGGATCAAAGGGATAGTTTGCCGACCTACCACTCAGCTGCTTAACTGTTCTCAAAACACGACGATTTATATAATCATATTTGTTTTCAACCATCACAGACCCGTTGGTAGCTCCATGGGGATTGGATACCGTCAGACGATTTTCTTCATCCCATGAGTGATGCCATTTTTGTCCGTCCCATATCATGTTACCGTCATCGTCGTGAGCGGGTGCTACCAATATTCCACTGGTAATCGCGGTGTATTGGTTGAGCTGATTGGCTGTGTAGAAGTTAGTGACTGTGGACTGCCCGCTGTAAATTGTAGATTGTTCACGGTTTCCTATCGGATCAAAATCATAATCATAATGATCACCGTTCATTGTCGCACCTATAATCTCAGAGTTTTGGTTATAGATAAAATCATTGGTGATTGTCGATGCGTTGAAATAATCTGTACGCTTGGTACGGCGGCCAAGTGGATCGTTGGAGTAATCAAAAGCGGAAATCGTGATGGAGTTCCATGAGTTTGAAACAACAGCAACCAAATTCCTTCCAGATTCATAAGAGCGAGTCCATTGAACGCCTGAATCTGAACTCATGGCGTTTACAAGATCGGTTCCCTGTAGATATGTGTATGTGAATACGTTGGTTTCAGCTCCGATGATTGAGGTGACGGTGCTGAGACGATTAAAAACGTTATAGCCGTATCGAACTATTTGACATGGATTAACAGAATCGTCCCGATTATAGAGTTCGTAACCGATATCTCGCCCGAAAGCGTCCTGATTGCGTTTGATGATGTAGCCGTTCTGGGTTTCATAATCAAGGGTTAAACCATCATAATGAAAGGTGCTGGTTGAGGCCAAGCTTATTGCCGAAGTTACGCGCCCCAAACGGTCATGGGTGTATGTGACATTCGGGGTTGAGTCGGAGTAAGCGACGTTTGTGATTTGCCCGAGATCACCGTAGGTGTAAGTTGTAGTTTTACCACGCGCCCAAGTGCGGGTATGGAGTTTGCCGGATGATGTATAAGTATATGATGGGCCGTTGCCATCGGCGTAAAGCTTTTGGGACAGTAAACCTGTGGTTTCATCGTAAATCCACTGGGTAATATCGAGTGCTGAATTCTGAGTGCTTAGTGATGAAAGAGTTCCGCCAGTAGGCACAAGGGTGTTCAAATTTACATTTGCATAAGTATTACTTCTGGTTGTAGCCATTGCGACCATTCGCCCCGCTGTATCAAACTGATAAGCTACGGGATATGATGTGCCCCATGTAGCAATGGTTTGGCCCCGTTGATTATAGGCTGTGTGACTGACTTGACCGAGGGCATTACTGACGGCTACTCTCTGACCGAGGTCGTTATAGAAGTAATGCGTTTTGTTCGTAGAACTCTGTGTATAGCTCACCTGCCCAAGGTCATTGTAAGCTGTAATTGTTGTATTAGTCCGGCCATCGGTTACGGATGTCTGCCGTGAATAACCATCGTATGTGTAACTGTTGGTGACACTTGTTGATGAAACACTTTGCACCGGATAACCTGCGACTGATTTTTGTATGCTTTTTTGTGTGGTTGTCGGCGTATCTGTCACAGTCCAGCTTGTAGCTTTTGAGGCATCGGTGTAGGTCGATGTTCTGGTAACATTTCCTGACCAGTCCTCGGTTTCACTTTGAGCGGTGAGTATTCCGCCATTATAAGTGTTTTCGCCTAATCCGGTCACTCTTACACGGCTGACCGAACTGGTGATTACAGCTGTTGAATTTGTCTGATAGTAAACTGCGGAACTTGTGACCC
>JALNXR010000247.1 GCA_023230265.1 Bacteroidales bacterium
TGAGAAGAGGGTTAGCGGAGCCCTTGAAATACTTAGAAAAAAATTATCTGATTAACCCGGATTGCCATGAAAAATAACTTTAAAATAGAACCTAAGTTCAGCAAAAGCAGCCGGGAGATATGGGATTCCCACTTTGAAAAGCTCACCGCAGACACACCTGAGAATAAGGTGATCAGGGTAGGTTTTCAAAGGTACCGTTTATACTATGCAGCAGCTGTTCTCATACTCCTGATGATGACTCCTTTGCTTTACACCCGCAGAGTTTCCGCCCCTGCAGGAGAGCATCTTGACTGGACCCTTCCAGACAGATCAAAACTCACTCTCAATGCCCAGAGCAAAGTAACCTACAAACCTATCATGTGGAAGATCTCCAGAGCTGTAAGCATGGAGGGGGAGGTCTTTTTTGAAGTTGTAAAAGGTTCCGGATTCTCGGTTAAATCTGATAACGGAAGTGTTAAGGTTCTGGGTACCAGCTTTAATGTATATTCCAGAGAAAATGGTTTTTCCGTTTCCTGTCTGAGCGGGAAAGTGGCTGTGAAGAGCGAACTCTCAAACGATGACAATCAAGTTAAAACAATACTTGAAAAGGGAGAAGGCATTGTTTTCAGAAAGGAGAGCGCTCCGGCAGTTATTGCAGAAGAAGTTGTTGTAACCTCTGCATCCTGGAGGGAAAAAGAGTTTTATTTTACCCACAGCCCATTGGCCGAAGTGCTTAAAGAGGTTTCCAGACAGTATGGGGTTGATATTGAATATAATAAAGAGTCCGATCTCTATTACACAGGAAACTTCTCAATGAAAGGCTCCCCGGAAGAGGTAATTACAATTATCACCCTGCCCTTCTCACTGGGATATGAAAAGACAGAAAATGGTTATAAAATTTTAAAAAGATAATTTGCGATTATTAAATAGTTTGCGGTTTTTAAAAATAGCAATTTTATTCTCCTTTGTGTTTCTGTTTTATGTCTCACTTAGCGCACAGGAGATCAGGGTGACTTTTAAAGAAAAGCCTCTGGGCGAAGTTTTGACATATATCAGAGACAATTCCACTGTTTCAGTATCATTTGACCCTGTGGAATTAAACAAATACTCCATAACGGCAGACACACTGTTTTCTGATCCCCGGTCTGCCATAATTCATCTGACCGCAGAATTTCCTCTTATTGTCACAGAGATTGACAGTGTGTTGGTAATATACGGGAAAGAGGAAAAAGGGCATGTATACGGAACCGTTTCCGATAAAACAACCGGGGAGAGACTCCCCAACACTGCAATTTTGACCGGCGGGAGAAGGTTTTTCTCAGATATAAACGGATATTTCAATATACTTCCGTATAGGGATGATTCAAATACGCCCGCAAAAACAACTTTCTATTATCTCGGATATAAAGTCCTTGACACCCTTCTCCCGGGAGGCGGTCCCCATTCAGTGAAAATGGACCAGATAGATCTAAGGTTAAAGGAGATCCTTATTAAGGGATTCAGAAACGGGAATGCTTTGCAGACAGGGGAAAGATCTGGAATATTGAGGATTAATCCAGCAATAGCACATTATCTTCCAGGAAACGGAGACAATTCGGTTTTCAATCTTTTAAGACTTATGCCCGGTGTGAGGGCTGCAGGCGAGCCTTCCGGTTTCTCTGTATGGAACAGCAAACCTGGAGAGAGCTCAGTGATATTCGACGAAGCAAAGCTTTATGCCATGAACGGGTATAATGAGCAGATCAGCGCTGTTAATCCCTTTATGGTAAATGAGATAAAAGTGTATAAAGGAGGTTATGGCCCGGAATTCGGGAATCAGGCAGGGGCAATTGCACAGATAACCGGAATAGGAGGAAATAAAAATAAGCCGGAATTAAAGCTTAACATCAACAACCTCACTGCCAACGTTTTCGGCTCTTTGCCCTTCAGTAACAACTCCGTACTGGCCGCCTCTTACAGGCAGACCTATTATGAACTTTATAATGTAAACACCCTCAATCCGTTCGGGAACAGAGGGAACTCCGCCGCCGCAGCAGAGAACGGCAACTCCTCAGCAGGAGCGGGAAACGGCAACTTCCCTGTTGGATCCGGGAACAGCAGTTCCTGGGCCGGGACAGGAAACGGTAATCCGCAAAACAGCAACAACCGGGAACCAATTTATATCACCCCGGATTATCGTTTCAGGGATGCCAATATCAGATATTCGGGAGATCTTAAAAGGGGAGGAAGATTTTTTGCATCATTTTCCGCTGCATCTGACAAGTTTACATATTCTCTTGAAAACGAAGATAACGACATTGAGGCTTCTGAAAACAATAATCAGATTACATTCTCAGCAGGAATTTATATCCCTTCTAAAAGAGGATCGGTAACTTCAATATCAGGAAATATCTCAATGCTGGACAAATCGAGTGATAAAATTGTCCGTCTTAAAAAACAATCCTCTCTTTTCTCAATACAAACAGAGAACTCGGTTGAGGACGGAGGTCTTAAAGTTGCAAGAAGTTTCGGATTGTTCAGGGGAGGGAATCTTGACGCAGGAGTCGAGGCAAATTACCTGTCTGCTTATGAAGATAACAGTAACCCTGAACAAAGCGGGCGGATTAAAAGCTCTCTCTTTCTTAACGGAAAGATCTCTCTGAAAGGAGCAAACATCTCTGCCGGAGCCAGAGGCGACCTTTATCGTGGAAATTTTTATTTTCAACCAAGATTATCTGCCTCTTATAATTTCTCTGATAATTTTTCCGTCTCCGGAGCATGGGGAATTTACAACCAGTTTCTGGGAAAAGTTCCTGTAATATATGAAAATGTAGCCCCTGTAATGGTATGGCGGATTTTGGGAGAAGACGGGCATCCGGTTACAAAATCTATGCATGCAATAGCCGGCACATCCTGGAGCAGCAGAACTTTGACCTTTTCATTGGAAGGGTTTCATAAAAGAACCGAAGGTATCTCACAGGTTATTATAACAAACAGTACTCCCTCTGTAAAGAATGGATTTTCAGAAATCACCGGTACAGATCTCTTTGTCAAATGGGAAAGCAGGGGAAATCAGATATTCACCTCAATTACGGCAGCCAGAGCAACAGAGAGCTATTCCGATACCAGAGAGTACAAATACAATCCCCTTGAAGTAAAATCGGGACTGATAATAAACCTTACGCCCGTCTGGCTGAGCGCCTCTTATGTGTATGGTGACGGATACCTTAACGCATACGGAACAGGAAAATATTCCGACTTGGGAAGCAGCAGATACAGCAGGCTGGATATATCAGCCACATATAATTTCAAAATCGGCAAGGCCGCATTCAGAACCGGAATCTCTATCCTGAACCTCTTAAATACAGAAAATAGAAAAACCCTTGAAGTACTGACAATTCCATCCGAGGGAGGCCAAAGTTCATCCCTTCAGAACCTGTACTCCGAGTCCATTCCTTTCACCCCCACTCTATATCTTGAAATTTCTTTCTAAAATTAATATCCATTTCTAAAATTACTTTTTCTCTGTTTTAAGTAGGGTTAATTGCCTGTTGTGCGGTTTAATTTTAAAACAGAGTAATAAAGAGTAATAACAATTAAAATTTTCAGATATGAAAAAGAGAATTACACAAAAAGCTGCTTTGCTTTTACTGCTCGCTCCGGCAATTTTTTCCTGCACAAAGGAGGACTTCCTGGACCCCGCACAGCTTATGATGTCCGGGACACCCATGGAGGTGATTGCTGTTAAGAGTGACGGGACCACTACATTCACCCTTGCCGGTGTAACTCCGGTATTTGACTCTACCGCTCAGCTGAATTCAGATGAAATTGAGTTTTTGTATGCAGT
>JALNXR010000222.1 GCA_023230265.1 Bacteroidales bacterium
TGAAATCACAGAAAAATGAGTAAAATGCTCATAGCGCATATGCTTTGCTAAGCAACCAAATAATTAGAAAAAGTCGCCAAACATATGTTTTTCGGAGTTATCATGTTGAAGTCAATTTTCAACATATCTGCATCAAGGAGTCAGCAAAATCCAGCAAGCTGGCGCTGGCGACATTCCTTGTTAAAGCAACCCCGCTTTTATTCAGGCAAACTACAGCTCCTGCCCTTGATTTTTCGGGTTCCAGCTCAGTAATAAAACGATCCAAGGCCGAAGCCATCGACCTTTTAGGAGTTGCTGAAAGTTTAAATTCAAAAGGATGTAAAGCGCCACCGTCGGCTTCTACAATGAGATCAACTTCAAAACCACTCTGCGTTCTCAAATAACTCAGGCGCGGAACAACTCCCTTAGCCAGCGAACACTTCAAGGCCTCCTGAACACAAAAATTCTCAAAAAGCGCACCCGCCATAGGGCCATCTAGTAAATGCCCCTTGTCGCTTAATCCGGTTAAATAACAGACCAATCCCGAATCCAGAAAATATATTTTGGGGGCTTTTACTAAACGCTGCCCAAGATTTCTGTAATAGGCAGGCAGCAGATAAATTAGTCGACAAGCCTCTAATACCGAAACCCAACGCTTAACTGTATTAACAGCCACTCCTACATCTCGCGAAATAGAGGAGTAATTCAATTGTTGCGAACAACGTGCAGCTAATAACTGCAGCACTCGTTCGAAATCACGCAAATTACCAATATCATAAAGTGAACGAATATCTCTTTCAATGTATGTTTGAACATAAGAGGAATACCACTGTCGGGCATCTATTTTTTTGTTCAGCACAAGCTCTGGATAACAACCTCTCAATGTGTTTTCAACAAAAAGATCAACGGGGTCCACAGGGAGACCAGCCTTTTGACACTCTTGAATGCAAAAAGGTGGTAACTCCAATAAAGCGATCCGACCTGCCAGCGACTCTGAAAGTCCTTTTGTGGCGACAAACTGCTGCGAACCAGTCAGAATAAAACCTCCTTTTACAGCTCGATTTTCATCAATACGCATTTTAATATAATGGAGTAGTTGAGGTGCATACTGGAACTCATCAATTATCACCGGAGTTTTAACTGAATCAAGAAACAGGATGGGGTCATCATTTGCCTGCATTCTAACAAGCGGATCATCCAATGTTATATACTTGTAGTCAGGCAATGTGTGCCTTAACAATGTTGATTTACCGCTTTGTCGCGGGCCAGTAACCGCTACTGCCGAAAATTGCTGTAAAGACTTCAGCAGCACTCCTTCAAGATGGCGTTGAATATATTTAAAGTGATCTGTCATGGTTTAGATACTCGCATATTATCTCTCAATCAACAAGACATATTTGCAGTGAGAAGGCAAATATGTCTGATTATGCCTTCAGTATCGGGATATAAGGCAAATTTGCCTTACATTTTCCAAAATTGACGCGGCCATTTTGCTTTATATTAAGATGTTGGCTGGAGAAAGAATGAACGAGAACAAATACGCGACCGCCTCGTGGAACACGGTGAAGTGTTGTTCAAGGCAGTCCAACGTATCAGGGCATATATCCTGTTCATGGGGCCAAGTCACTGTCCCATGTTGAACTCGTGCCTGACGGAAATAATGTATATCCTTTAACTCTTGGATTCATAATCTCACATGTATATGTGGCTTGTCATGTCGTCCGGTATCTACAATTCTTTGAAGTCTTCTGGAAGCGTTAGATTTACCATATGCAGCCTGCCTGTTTATTTGAAGGGTCTGAAGTCTCTTTTCAGGGCACACTAAACGATACTTGACAGTTTCGGAGCTTAAGTTATAGAATTATAACAGTAACTTTTTGAAAAGTAATTTTATTTAGATTTCCTCGCACAGACCTAAGCAATGGAAAGCTTCGACCAGCTATTCTTATAAAGAAAATTCCAAACAATTTTGATGATTGGTTGATTTGCATGGCATCAACACAACTACACCAAAAAATTGAGGGATTAGAGGTTGTTGTATCAAGTACTGATCAAGGATTTATGCAAACAGGTTTTAAGAAAAGCAGCCTAATTCGCACATCCAGATTAGCAGTTGTTGATGAAAGTATTTTTGAAGGCAAGCTGGGGGATTTAACTGAACCAATATTCTCAAAAATTAAACAAAAACTTTCATCTTGGCTACTTGAGTAGGGCCAGCCCCCCCCATCACTGGGGAGCCCTCCCTCACCGCAGTACATACGGATCGCGTATACGGCGTTAGACAGGTAAAGTCGGCAGAGCCTCCCGAGAACTCTACACCACAAACTGGGATTCGGAAAAGTGACGCTTCAAACCAGTATCGCCCATACGGGCCAGTGATTTAAAAGTCTTTATGTCCTTCATTCACTACCTTTTGACGACTCGTTCGAGACCGCCCACCTTTCAGGCCTTAAGCGGTTCCGCCGAAGCGGAATCTTTCCAACTGACTTCTCGCCTAATACGCCCTCTGCTGACTCCCAGACCTCCTTCAACCCGCCATTACTGGACGAATCTCTGTCTTACGTTTCCCTAGCCGTTATCAAGTCGGGGTTGGACTAACTGCTTGATTCACACCAAAATTTCATCTACCATAACCAAAAAACTGGAGAAACGAATTGGATCCAACATTCTTACAAACTCACTGTTTGGAATAAATAAGATCAGAAACGAATTGGCACATAAATGGAATTTTGAAAAAAAAGAAAGCGGATTGCTTGAATGGGCAGACAATATTCTAGATCAAATAGAGGCTTCAATTAAGTTCAGACGGACACCTAGAATGAGTATAATTCATGCCTTTGGTTGCTTAGGACGTGAATTAATGAAAGTAAAAGACAGCAATGCCTAACAGTAAATAGCTTTCAATGTGCCGTAGTGCACATAGAAAGCATGTGTTGGACTAAGCTGCTGTTGGATTAAGGTGCCTATGTGTTTTCCATTGGCAGGCGGAGACTCTGCGGCACATAAGAGGGCGTTAGAACTGTTTTCAGAGAGTGATATGTGCGGAAACACATGCGCTCTTTTGCATTGCTGATTGAAATTCCACAGCTTCCCTTAAAAGGGCCTGACTTTTCCAATTCGGTTTGCTAATCTTATCATGATGTATTTCCTGTTCTCGGAGTACCGGATCCACACCATGTGAATCTTCGCTCCGAGACAAGGGATTCTACACTAAATCGGATTTTTCTGCCGCAAAGCGGCTTAGTTCAACCACAACCAGGTTGAGCGTACCCTTTGGGCCGCTCACCTATATGCGTTAGCTTAAATGCTCTGTTAGATGCTTGCTATATGGCCCACTTGATGGTATGTTTAGATATACAAAAGGAGTTCGTTATGAGTAAATTAACCAATATTATTCCAGTAAGTGATTTAAGGCAAAAAACTGCTAAGCTTCTTAAACAATTGAATAAAAACAAAGACCCATTTATTATTACTCAAAGGGGACGTGCTGCTGCTGTAATAATTGGTGTTGATGCCTATGCGGAATCCGAACAGGAAAAAGAACTTCTCCGGCTTTTAGTCAAAGGGGATAAGGAAATTGAAATGGGTGACGGGTATGACTTAAATACTGTCCTAGCTGATGCTGATGCCCTTTTCGTTGCGGAGACATAATGAAAATAAAAAAGAGACCTAAATCTTGATGCCATTGGGATAACCCACCCATTGCTGAGGGTTCCCCTCCCCACACCACCGTACGTACGGATCGCATATACGGCGGTTAGGCAGGTAAAGTCGGCAGATCCGCGCAAAAGGCGTATGCACGATGATGGGTTACTCGCCATTGATCACGGCGACCTCCTCTGATCGGCCCCTTATTGTGGAGTGCCTGCTTAAAGCAGGTGCTAATCCGAACCTAGTTGACACCTTTGGCTGTACTCCGCTTCACCACGCCATCAAACCCAGTCATGCTCATCCGGCAATTGTAAGATTAAACCTCTCTTTGCTTATGAGGTTCGGACGACACATAAGGCACACGCTCTTCTGAGGCCTGCGGCACCTTTATGGAATCAGAGTATAGCGTATCAGGACATATATCCTGTTCATGGGGCCAAGTCACTGTCCCATGTTGAACTCGTGCCTGACGGAAATAATGTATATCCTTTAACTCTTGGATTCATAATCTCACATGTATAT
>JALNXR010000223.1 GCA_023230265.1 Bacteroidales bacterium
GTACTCCCTCCAGAAGAGGGTATGTTCACGGTTAAAAAAGTTCAGTCTTGATTTGACAGACTCGGATTCCCTCAGCCATTCGCTGTAAGTAAACATCTCAAGACAGTTTGCAAACAGATCTTTTTTGATGACAAAACGCAGATCATTCTCGTCAATAACCGATTTGAAGGCTGACGGCAGAATCAGTCTGCCTTTGTCATCCAGCTTAACGGTGTATTCTCCAATGAATTTGATCATGTTTGCCTCTTTAGGTTAAGGGTTATGCAAATTTAAACAAATTTTCCATATTTTTCCAATTAATTACATTTTTTTCCACAAACTTTTCAACACTCTCCATTTTTATAATTATATTCGGGCTGTAAAATAATTGGTATGAGAAGATTTTTGATTTACACACTTGCGCTGATTATGTGCTCCTGCTCTGCGGGTGATAAGGGGCAAACACTTAGTAAAGAGAATGAAAGAGAAACCGGTGAGATCTATGAATTTGGTATTCGGGTTACAGATTGTACGGTAGAGGAGGGGATAATCCAGAGAGGGGAATTCTTTAATAATCTTATGATAAAACTGGGTGTGCCTGCCACTGACATATATTCGCTTACAGAGGCATCCAAAGATATTTTCGATCTCAGGAAACTAAAGGTGGGCAATGGTTATAAGGCATACTTTACCTCCGGAGAGGAAAAAGCATCGCTGGCTCATCTGATTTACCAGTCAGGCAGGACTTCGTATGTAATCTTTTCTCTGAGAGATACAATTTCTGTGAGTATCTACGAAAAGGAGGTGACCACTAAAACAAAACTGGGAGAGGTGAGGATAACCAGTTCGCTTTGGGAAGATATCTCAAGAGCGGGGATAAACGTGGCCCTTGCCTCCAGGGTGGAGGATATATATGCATGGAGCATAGACTTTTTTGGTTTGCAAAAAGGAGATTTCTTTAGAGTGGTATATGACGAAATTTCCGTAGGAGATGAGGTTGTTGATATTGGGACAGTCTATTCTGCGGCCTTTTTTCACGGGGGCAAAAACTATCAGGCATACCGTTTTATTGAAGATGACAGCACATCTGTTCAGTATTTTAATGAAAAGGGGGAAAATCTTAAAAAGGCTTTCTTAAAGGCTCCGCTCAGGTTTACCCGGATTTCTTCCGGTTTTTCATATTCCAGAAGGCATCCGGTTTCAAGAATAGTAAGACCTCACACAGGGGTTGATTATGCAGCCCCCAAAGGAACCAGGGTGATGACTATAGGTGACGGCGTGGTTGTTCAGAGAGGATACTCCGGAGGTGGGGGAAATACAGTTAAGATTAAGCATAACGCAACCTATACCTCTGCTTACCTGCATCTTTCCGGTTATGCTCCGGGCCTGAGGGTCGGGAGTCGTGTAAGACAGGGAGATGTTATAGGTTATGTCGGAAGCACAGGACTTTCAACAGGTCCTCACCTGGATTTCAGAATATGGAGAAACGGATCTCCTATCAATCCTCTCAAGATGGAATCACCTCCTGCAAAAGAGGTTAACAAATCCAATATGGCCTCCTTTATGGTTGCAGTGGGCAATGCACAGATGGTTACTGATTCTCTGGTTTCCTGCAAATACCTCGATACACTTGTCAACAGACTAAGAGAATGATTAGTTATCTTTGTGCAAAATTTATCAGGCTATGGCTGACGAGAAAGTGATTTTTTCCATGAACGGAGTGGGTAAAACCTTACCTGCCTCCAACAAGACAATACTTAAAGATATATACCTCTCCTTTTTCTATGGTGCAAAGATCGGGATAATCGGGCTTAACGGATCCGGAAAGTCAACCCTGCTAAAGATCATTGCAGGGGTTGAGAAATCCTTTGCAGGGGAGGTTGTCTGGGCTCCCGGTTACTCTGTCGGATACCTTGAGCAGGAACCTCATCTGGATGATTCAAAAACTGTTATCGAGTGTGTGCAGGAGGGGGTAAAAGAGGTTATGGACCTTCTCAGGGAGTTTGAAGAGGTTAATAATTCATTTGCCGACTGTGCCGATCCTGATAAGATGGATGCACTTATAACAAGGCAGGGAGAACTGACAGAGATGATAGATCATGCCGGAGGATGGGAAATTGATTCAAAGCTGGAAAGAGCTATGGATGCCCTGCAATGTCCGGATCCGGATGCTCCGGTAGTTAACCTGAGCGGCGGTGAGAGAAGAAGGGTTGCACTTTGCAGGTTGCTTTTGCAGGAACCGGATGTGCTGCTGCTCGACGAGCCTACAAACCATCTGGACACCGAGAGCATACAATGGCTGGAGGCTCATCTGAGGCAATATAAAGGTACCGTCATTGCAGTCACTCATGACAGATATTTTCTTGACAATGTAGCGGGATGGATACTGGAACTGGACAGGGGAGAGGGTATCCCATGGAAAGGCAATTACTCCTCATGGCTGGAACAGAAGAGCATAAGGCTTGCAATGGAGGAGAAACAGGAGAGTAAAAGAAGAAAGACTCTGGAGAGAGAGCTGGAGTGGGTGAGAATGTCTCCAAAAGCCCGTCAGTCAAAATCCAAGGCCCGGCTCTCTGCATATGAAAAGATGCTGGGTGAGGATGGACGGAGTAAGGAGGAGAGACTTGAGATTTTTATCCCCAACGGACCTCGTTTGGGGAACAGAGTGATTGATATTGAGAATTTAAGCAAGGCATATGGCGACAGGCTTCTCTTTGAAGGGCTCTCATTCAGGCTCCCGCCCGCTGGGATTGTAGGAATAATTGGCCCGAACGGGGCAGGCAAAACCACACTTTTCAGGATAATAATGGGTATTGAAAAACCGGAAACCGGAACAGTTACTGTGGGAGAAACAGTTAAATTGGCATATGTGGATCAGCAGCACAGAAAAATTGATCCTGATAAAACAGTTTATCAGACAATTGCACAGGATTCCGAGTTTGTAAAGCTGGGGAACAAAGAGGTAAATGCCAGGGCTTATGTATCCAGGTTCAATTTTTCAGGAGCAGACCAGGAAAAGAGATGCGGAATTTTGTCAGGAGGGGAGAGAAACAGGCTTCACCTTGCCCTTACACTCAAGGAGGAGGCGAATGTACTTCTTCTTGACGAGCCCACCAACGATGTAGATGTTAACACAATAAGAGCTCTGGAAGAGGGCCTGGAAAACTTTGCGGGCTGTGCCGTGATAATTTCGCACGACAGATGGTTCCTCGACAGGATTGCCACACACATACTTGCATTTGAGGGCGATTCAAAGGTGTGTTTCTTTGAGGGAAGTTACAGTGAATACGAGGAGAACAAAAGGAGAAGAATGGGGGATGTAACTCCAAAGAGATTTAAATACAAAAAACTAAAAGAGTGATTCTTGCGGATATCCGGATGCTGAGTCTGTTCAGGCGAAGAATTTGTTAACCTTTTTAAGTGCTGTTGGCAGGGCAAACACCACAACCCTGTCGTATGCTTTTATCTCTGTCTCTCCCAAAGCTATGTAACTCTGATTTCCTCTGATTATCCCGCCAATAATGGCATCTTTGGGGAATCCGAGATCCCTTATTTTTTCCTTTGTAATCAGACTTGCAGGATTGACAATAAATTCCAGCACCTCCGCATCGGATCCGTTAAGACATTTGATGGACTGCACCTTGTTTGAAAGTGTAAAACGGAATATGCGGCTGGCGGTAATCAGCTTTTTGTTTATGACCGCATCAACCCCCATACTCTCCGCCAGTTTTATATATTCTATGTTTTCAACCTCAGCGATGGTCTTTCTGACTCCCATCTTCTTTGCCATAACGCAGGAGAGGATATTTGTCTCAGAGCTGCTTGTAACTGCTACAAAAGCATCAAAGTCGTTGACATCCTCCTCGATAAGCAGGTCAGTGTTCCTGGCATCACCGTTTATGACAAGTGTTTTGGTAAGTTTTTCCGTAAGGTAGTCACATCTCTCCCGTTTAAGCTCGATAAGCTTTATGTAATCCATTGAATTTTCCAGCTTTCTGGCAACCATCTCACCTATTCTACCCCCACCCACAATCATTACTCTGCGGATATCTATGTTTGTTTTGCCGGAATAGTCCATAACCTGCTGTACACCCGCTCTTTTGGATATGACAAATACCAGATCGTGCTCCTTGAAACGGGTATCTGCCCTTGGTATTATT
>JALNXR010000225.1 GCA_023230265.1 Bacteroidales bacterium
ATTATTTAACTGAATTTCAGCACCATAACAACAATTTCTTGCGGCTCAAAATATAGAAAAAACACTTCGCTTTAGAGCTTGTTTAGATGTTAAGCACGTGGGAAACTTTTGTATGTAGCACTTTTGACTGTTACCCTTAACTTTTATGTGGGGTACTTTAGCATATAGCACTTTTTTGGCTGAAACCCTTAACTCTTGATGTTGGGATCTTTAGAGTGTGGCAATTCCCGGGTGAAGCACAGAACCATTTATTTAGGAAACTTTAGCGCCAAAATTAAAGTTTTCAACATTAATTTGAGTGTTGGAATAAACTGTCCTGAAGTCAACCAACTTCAGGACAGGATAGTGGCTTTATATTTTTGACAAGCTCGATGATCTGTTTTGCAACAGCATCTCCCACTTCTGAGGTGGTGAAATAATCCTTTCCATCCGAAAGATCTTCTGTAACTATTCCCTTTTCTATAATTGCTCTGCAGGCATTGCGGATCAAATTACTCTCCCTGTGCATTCCGAATGAATCATCCAGCATCATGGCCGCAGAGAGTATTGTCGCCAGTGGATTTGCCTTGTCAAGTCCTGCTGCCTGAGGATAGGAGCCGTGGACGGGTTCATAAAGTGAAACACCGGTTCCACAGGATGCCGATGCCAGCAACCCTACAGAACCCGTCAGAACACTTGCCAGATCAGAAAGAATGTCTCCAAACATGTTTTCTGTAAGAATTACATCAAATGCAGACGGATTGGTGACTATCTTCATTGCAGCATTGTCCACATACAGGTAATCGAGTATCAGATGTGAATATTTATCCTTATGTAACCTTGTCACGACCTCTCTCCACAATCTGCTGGTCTCAAGAACATTCGCCTTATCAACCAAGGTCACTACACCTCTTCTTTTTTCTGCCAGGTTGAATGTTTTTTCAGAAATCCTCAGGATCTCTCCTGTGGTGTAACGGCAAGTATCAAAAGCCTCCTGCCTGTCATCGCTTCTGCCTCTTGGCTCACCAAAGTAGATTCCCCCTGTAAGTTCTCTGACAATTACCATATCTGTATTTCTGACCACCTCTTCTTTTAAAGGTGATCTGTTGTATTGCCCCCAGAAGAGTTCCACCGGGCGGATGTTTGCATACAATCCAAGCTCCTTTCTCATTCTGAGGAGTCCCTGCTCCGGTCTTATCTTTGCTGCCGGATTATTGTCATATTTCGGATCACCGACAGCTCCGAATAGCACAGCATCAGATGAGATACATAGTTTGTGAGTTTCAGGGGGATAAGGATCCCCACATTTATCTATGGCCACAGCACCTATAATCCCTTCTCTAAATTCAAATCCGGCACCGGATGACTTTTCCACTGCTTTCAGAACTTTAACAGCTTCTCTGATTATTTCTGGACCAATACCATCACCTGGTAAAATTGCTATTTTCTTTTTCATATTTTTCAATTAAAATTGATCTGGAGAGCAGATAGTCAATATCTTCAAATCCCTCTATCAGACATTTTTGTTTATATAAATCAATTTCAAATTCCTCATATACCTTAAATTCTTTAGGTCTTTCATATTGCGGACTATCTACAAATGACACTCTTCTGTCCTCAAGGTCTATTTTTAGTTGCATATAAGGGAAATCAAATATCTGTTTCATAAAATCCTTTGACACTTTTACCGGCAATAGTCCGTTATTCAAAGCATTTCCCCTGAAAATATCAGCAAATGAGGAAGATATAACAGCTCTGAAGCCATAATCATACAAAGCCCAGGCTGCATGTTCCCTGCTTGATCCACATCCGGAATTTTCACCTGCAGCAAGTATCTTCAGCCCCCTGCTGCTTTTATTGAAAACCGACTCAAAATTGAGAGATCCATCCTTATTGTATCTCCAGTCATAGAAGAGATTCTCCCCGATTCCCTCCCGTGTTGTGCTCTTTAAAAATCTGGCCGGGATAATCTGGTCTGTATCAATGTTCTCCATTGGTATAATTACCGGCCTGGATATTAATGTTTTAAATTTTTCAAAACTCATAACTTATTCTTTTAAAAATTCCGATGGATCTGTTATTACACCTGTGACAGCAGATGCAGCAGCAACTGCAGGACCGCATAAAAGAGTTCTGGCACCCGGTCCCTGTCTCCCTTCAAAATTTCTGTTTGAGACAGACAAACAATATTTACCGGGGGGAATTTTATCATCATTCATTGCCAGACAGGCCGAGCATCCAGGCTCCCTCAGTTCAAATCCGGCCTCCCGGAGAATATCTCCTATCGCCTCTTCTACCAGCTCTCTTTGAACACTTTTTGAGCCGGGAACAAGCCAGGCTGTAACATCTGCAGCTTTTTTCCTCCCTTTTACAATCGAAGCAAACAACCGGAAATCTTCTGTGCGACCGTTTGTGCAGCTTCCTATAAACACATAGTCAATTTTTTTGCCAAGCAACCTTTCCCCCTCTTTAAAGCCCATGTAATCAAGGGATTTAAAAAACGAGTCAGAACCACCAATCTCTTTTGCATAAGGTATTTTATCTCTGATTTTTATAGCCATTCCAGGATTAGTACCATAGGTTATCATCGGGTATATCATCTGAGCGTCAAAACTGTAATCTGCATCGAAATATGCATCTTTGTCAGAAAATAGAATGCCCCATTTTTTTGAGATTTTCTCTAATTCTTCTTTCTCCGGAGAATATTTTCTGCCCTTTAAATAATTAATTGTCTTGTCGTCAGGTGCAATCAATCCCCCTCTTGCCCCCATCTCAATACTCATATTGCAGATGGTCATTCTCTCCTCCATACTCAAAGAGCCAATTGCAGAACCGGTGAATTCTATAAAGTATCCGGCTCCGCAGGATGTTCCAAGTTCAGATATGATGTGCAGAATAATATCTTTGGCGCATACTCCTTTCGGAATCTTCCCGCTGACCTCAATTTTCATCTGTTTTGGTTTGTACTGCATAAGAGTCTGAGTTGCAAACACCATCTCAACCTCTGTTGTGCCTATTCCAAAAGCTATGTTCCCGAAAGCTCCGTGAGTAGAGGTGTGGCTGTCACCGCAAACTATTGTCATACCACAGAGAGTAAGTCCAAGTTCCGGCCCTATGATATGTACCACCCCGTTGGATGGATCTCCGGGTGGGAAACAGGTAATATTGTATCTTCTTGTGTTTTTCAACAGTTTGTCCACCTGTGTGGCTGATGATGGATCCTGTATAGGCAAATGTTGGTTCTCTGTCGGAACATTGTGATCGCAGGTTGCAAAGGTTAGATCAGGCCTTCTCACTTCAATCCCTCTTTTTCCCAGGCCGGCAAAAGCCTGTGGAGAGGTAACCTCGTGAATGTAGTGCCTGTCAATATAGATAACAGAAGGGCCGGAAGGAATCTCTTCTACAATGTGAGATTCCCAGATTTTATCAAAAAGTGTATTTCCCATAGAATAGATTAGTTTAGATAATTTTTGAAACAGCATCAATGAGAGCCTCCACAGCTGCAGTGACAATATCAGTGTTAGCTGAGAAGCCATAATAGACATCTCCTTTGTTCTTTATCTGTATATGAACCTTTCCAACATCATCAGTCCCTTTTGTGATTGCCTGAATAAGAAATTCTTCCAAAGATATTTTTCTGTGCACCAACATTTTAACGGCACTGAACGCTGCATCGACAGGACCGTTCCCGGAGCTGGTAGCAGTGCATATCTCGCCGTCAATCACCAGTTTAACAGTTGCCATAGGTACAGAGGATTTTCCACATACCACCTGCAGGTATTTAAGGCGGATTCTGTGGCTCTTGGATGAGCGGTTCACTCCCACTATTACCAGAAGATCATCATCATTAATATCTTTCTTTACATCAGCAAGTTTCAGAAATTTATCGTACGCCTCATCCATCTCCTCCTGAGAGAGCTCAATCTGAAGCCTGGAATAGTGGTGCTTTAGTGCAGCCCTCCCGCTCCTTGCTGTAAGGGCTATGGTTGAGTCATTAACCCCAACCTCTGCCGGGTCGATAATCTCATAACTTTCCCTGTTTTTGAGCACTCCATCCTGATGAATCCCGGATGAGTGGGCAAATGCATTTCTCCCAACAACGGCCTTATTGGCCTGAACAG
>JALNXR010000226.1 GCA_023230265.1 Bacteroidales bacterium
GTCAGTCATTATTACAGGAAAAGAGACCAGAAGGAATACCCTGCCGACAAGAGCCGGATTAAAGAGATTTTGACCTAAACCGCCAAAAGTCATCTTAGCTATTCCTATTGCAACTGCCGAACCGATAACAGCAATCCACCAGGGGGCAGAAGGTGGCAGGTTAAGTGCGAGGAGCAGTCCGGTCACAACCGCTGAGTAGTCGTTAACCGACACCTTTGTTTTCATCAGATATTTTCCAATGAGATACTCCAGCAGAACGGCAGCAGCTACAGCTGCCAGCATCAGTTTAAAGGCAGACAAACCAAAGAAATATATAGAAACAACCAGGGAGGGTGAAAGTGCAATTATCACATCCCTCATAAGTTTGTCTGTTCTCTCCTTCCCATGAATGTGCGGAGCGGGTGAAACTAAAAGTTTTTTCATATCCGGTTTTTGGTTTTTTACTTTTTGGATCTGCTTCTCATAATCCTCAGCACAGATGCTTTTGCCCCCCTTATAGTGTCAAGCAGGGGAATATGTGAGGGGCAGGTATACATACAACATCCGCACTCAATACAATCCTGAACAGAGTTCTCCTCCAGGTCATCCATCCTGGAAGCCCGGGCAAGTTTATTCAACAGATAAGGCTCAAGCCCCATAGGACAGGCCTCTACGCATTTTGCACACCTTATGCAATTATTCTCCTCCTCCCTCAGAGTCTCCTTAGCGGTAAGGAAAAGGAGTCCTGATGTACTTTTAACTGTTGCTGCTCCCAATTTTGAGACCGCCTTTCCCATCAACGGACCTCCGCTGATAATTTTAACAGCCTCCTCAGGAAATCCTCCGATATGATCTATAATCTGTTGGAATGGAGTACCTGCCCTGAGTCTGAAATTCTTTTGTTCACTCAGAGAGTCACCGGTTATAGTTACAATCCCGTCTGTAAGGGGTTTGTTCTTCTGAACGGCTTCATAGACAGCATAGGCAGTACCGACATTCTGCACTACAACCCCGACATCAATCGGGAGTCCCATAGAGGGAACCCTTCTGCCGGTTATTGCATCAATCAACTGCTTCTCTCCACCCTGAGGATATCTCTTTTTAAGAACTACAACTTTTATCTCTTTATACTCATTATCTACCAGACTTTTAAGCCTTTCAACCGCCAGGGGCTTGTTCTCTTCAATCCCTACAACGGCCTTATCAACTCCCAGGGCCTTCATCATTATCCTGGCTCCCGTAAGCACCTCCTCTCCTCTTTCCAGCATTAGTCTGTAGTCAGAGGTGAGATATGGTTCGCACTCGGCACCGTTAATAATAAGTATATCTGCCTTTTTGCCGGGAGGAGGAGAAAGTTTGATATGTGTCGGAAAAGCAGCCCCTCCGAGTCCGATTACCCCACACTCTGCAATTCTTTTTAGTATCTGTTCCTTTGTGAGTTTTATCTCCTTAACAAGGGCCGGAGATGTATCGGTCCCCTCAATCCATTCATCCTCCTGTGTCTTGATAATCACATGAGTAACCATATTACCCGAAAGATCGGGATAGGGTTCAACAGAGAGCACGGTTCCAGTAAACGGGGAGTGAATATTGGCAGATATAAATCCTGAGGATTTTCCAATAAGCTGACCGCATTTTACCATATCTCCTTTTGCTACAATGGGCTCAGAAGGAGCTCCAAGGTGTTGTGACATGGATATATATGCGATTTCTACCGGTGGAAAATCCGTTATCGGAGTATCTGCAGATATTTTTTTGTCTTTGGGATGAATCCCTCCAAGAGAGAATGTTCTGCTCATGTCTGTAATTAATTACTGTTCAATTTTTACTGGTTCCTCAACTTTTAACGCCCTGGCAGGGAAGTTTACTTCGTGAATCGCGTTTGTGGGGCATTCGTTTACGCATTTACGGCACAGCCTGCATTTTCCGGGATCTATATAAGCCAGGAAATTATTTATTGTAATAGCATCAAATGGACACACTTTCTGACATTTACCGCAACCAATACAGGCAACTGCACAGGCCTTCCGGGCAACTGCCCCTTTGTCTTTATTCACACAGCTTACAAAAATTCTCCTCTCTTTGGGGCCTTTGTTTCTAAGTTCAATAATTGATTTAGGACAAGCTTTTACACAGGCTCCGCAAGCGGTGCACCTATTCTGGTCAACCACCGGAAGTCCTGTATCCGGATCCATACTGATAGCATCAAAGGTACATACAGCAACACAATCGCCCATACCCAGACAACCCCATCTGCAGTCACTCTCCCCTGTATAAAGGGTTGCAACAACAGCACAAGAGGGGTAACCGTCGTAAATTGTTGTCCGGGGTCTGTTCACACAGCTCCCGTTACATCTTACAACTGCCACTCTGGGTGCCTTCTCCTCCACGGTTCTTCCCAGATATTCAGCCACCCTCTTCATGGTCTCGTTTCCTCCTACCGGGCAGAAAAGAGAGTCCAGATCACTTGCCTTTACGCAATCCTCTGCAAAAGCCCTGCATCCGGCATCACCGCAACCTCCGCAATTGGCCCCCGGGAGCAGAGCCTGAACTCCGTCAATCCTGGGATCTTCCACCACTTTGAACTTCTGTGCCACAAAATAGAGAACCAAGGCAAGGATAAGGCCCAAAAGGCTCAAAACTAAAATTGTCACTATAACAGTATTCATATTTATTTAATTTTCTCAATCCTAAAATTAAACTCGTTTTTTATTTTGTCTCTTACAAGCCAGATAATAAAATAGTAGAGTGCAATTCCGGCTATCACGGAGAGACCGGCAATAAGTTCTGATGCTCCCAGGAGTGACATAATCGTAAGGAGTACAATAAGAATTACCAAAGGAATCATATAGGAGATCCACAGAGCCTTGAATCCCATTGATTTCTCAATAATGACCCTGACTTTTTCACCCGGTTCATAGAGGATGAATCCCCTTTGAGGGATCTGAATCATCCCCTTTGAGGAGTCACCGCCAAAACAGAGGGATTTTGCACCACATGCCCCGCAGGCACTGCTCCTGGATATCTCCACTGTTATGAATTCAGAATCAACTTCTGTGACAACTCCTTCGTGTTCAATCTGCTCGTTCTTCATTGAAGTTTACTGGTTAATGGATATTTCAGACCGGCAGCAGAGGTCAGTCTTGCAATAACGCTGCCAACCTTTATTGGTGATTCAATCTGCAGGGGGAGACTGTTTTTGTCATCAGAGACCCAGATAAGCATCTGCTCTCCACCCTTAAAGGTGAAGCTCCCGGATGTATTGATTACAACACTTAGCAGATGAGTATTGAAGCGGCCCAGTCCCGGAACATTTTTTACGGTTTTCCCGCTGTATATTATTGAAATCCTTATTATCCTGCCATCTATTACAACTCCTCTCTCCCATTTTAAACCTTGATGTGCAGAACTGAAATCCTGACTTCTGAGATTGAATATCATAGAGAGAAGGTCAAAAACTTCCGGACTCCCCTGCAGAAGTGTATCCCTTACAGGGGCGGCCATCCTCTGCCATACAGCTCTGATTTTCCCGGCAGTATCGAATGTTATATAGTTCTTCATGGTATATTTCCCCTCCTTAATATCTCTGTGGAAATATACCGGTTGTAAATCCCTGGTGAAACGGGATTCATAGTAATCCCTCACCTTAAAAAAAATGTCGTAGAATTTATAGGTGAATCCGTTTGCTGTTACAAAAAAATAATCACCTGAGGAGTCTTTGCGGTCTGTTGTCTCTATCCTTACCTCTCCCACCTCAGAATTAATAGCTCCCCATTTATATTTTACCACATAGGTCAGATTTTCCCCCTTTTGAAATGGCAGATCAGCCTTTGGAGGGTTCCCGTCTGCATCGGAGATAAAGCTTTCTGCCGTGAGAGGCAGGGTCGCCAGAAGGATCAGTACTGTTAACGCGGTTCGCCTCATACTAAAAGTCGGTATCAAAATCGGAGTTGGAGCGGAACTCCTCCCTGTTCATTCTGGAAGAAATAGTCTCTACCCCCTCTGTGGAGTAACTCTTCATATCTACTGATATATCGGAGGCATCCACAAATTTCACCTCCGATGGGCGGAACCTCATCTGCACATCCCTCACCTCACCATTCCTGTGTTT
>JALNXR010000228.1 GCA_023230265.1 Bacteroidales bacterium
ATACGGTGGAGATATATAATTGATGGTATTACAGACGGTTTTAAATTTTATTCTAAATAAATTTTCATTTATTATTACAAATTATTGCAATAATAGACCTTTTTATGTATTTTTGTAAAAATCTATTAATAAAACATTAAAATATGGCATTAAAAGGAGCTGTTGTAGTTGACAGGGAAAAATGTAAAGGGTGCAGTGTCTGCATCGTTAATTGCCCTACTCAAACTCTTGCGCTCGCAAAAGAGGTTAACAGCAAAGGTTATAACTTTGCATACATGGAGAATCCCGAGAATTGTACAGGTTGCACTAACTGTGCCACTGTCTGTCCTGACACCTGTATAACAGTTTACAGAGTGAAAGTATAAAAAACAGAAATAATTAATTAAAATGGCAGAGAAAATTTTAATGAAAGGTAACGAAGCAATTGCCCATGCTGCAATAAGATGCGGGTGTGACGGATACTTCGGATACCCTATTACCCCTCAGTCTGAGGTCATGGAAACGCTCATGAGCGAAAAGCCCTGGGAAACTACAGGAATGGTAGTGCTTCAGGCTGAGAGCGAAACATCATCCATCAACATGCTTTACGGAGGTGCCTCATGTGGTAAAAGAGTGATGACCTCTTCAAGCAGTCCCGGTATAAGTCTTATGTGTGAAGGATTAAGCTACCTTGCAGGAGCTGAGTTGCCCTGCCTTGTGGTGAATGTAGTTCGTGGCGGTCCCGGTCTTGGAACCATCCAACCCGGACAGGGGGATTATTTCCAGTCTGTAAAGGGAGGCGGACACGGCGACTATAAAATGGTAGTTCTTGCCCCGGCTTCTGCACAGGATATGTATGATTTTGTAGATCTTGGCTTTGAACTTGCATTCAAATACAGAAATCCTGCTCTTATTCTATCTGACGGTATAATAGGCCAGATGATGGAAAAAGTTGAACTCAGACCTATGAAACCCAGAATGTCTGATAGTGAAATCAGAGAAAAAAATCCATGGGCAACAACAGGCAAAACACCTGATCGTAAACAGAATGTTCATACTTCTTTGGCCCTTGACGCTACTATGCATGAAAAGCTCAACAACACACTTCAGAGTAAGTACAGACAAATAGAGGCGAACGAAGTCAGGTATGAAGCCACCATGTGCGAAGATGCAGATTATGTAATTGTAGCATACGGTTGCATGTCCAGAATTTGCGAAAACACTGTAGAGCTTGCCAGAGAAGAGGGTATCAAGCTGGGTCTTCTCAGACCTGTTACACTTTATCCTTTCCCAACAAAATACATTCAGGGACTGGCGTCTCAGGCAAAATTTATCATGTCTGTAGAGCTCAGTGCAGGTCAAATGGTAGAAGACATCAGACTTGCTGTAAACGGTAAAATACCTGTTGGTTTTTACGGAAGACTGGGTGGAATTGTTCCCTCACCGGAAGAGGTACTTGCTGCTTTTAAAGAACAGATAAAAAATTTGAAGTAAGATGGATATTAAAGATATAATAAAACCCGAAAACAGGGTTTATGCCAAGAGCAAAATCCTTACAGACACACCTATGCACTATTGTCCCGGTTGCTCTCACGGAACTGTTCATAAATTGATCGCTGAGGTGATAGATGAGATGGGTATACAGGAAAAAACTATAGGAATATCTCCGGTAGGATGCTCTGTTTTTGCTTACAACTACCTTGATATTGACTGGCAGCAGGCAGCTCACGGCCGGGCTCCCGCATTGGCCACTGCCACTAAAAGATTGATGCCTGACAAATATGTGTTTACATATCAGGGAGACGGTGACCTGGCTTCAATTGGAACCGCTGAGATCATGCATGCATGCAACCGCGGTGAGAACATTGTAGTAATATTCATTAACAATGCAATTTACGGTATGACGGGCGGACAAATGGCACCGACAACTCTGATTGGGATGAAGACAGCTACAACACCCTACGGAAGAAAGGTAGAGCTAAACGGTTACCCTCTCAAAATTACAGAACTCCTTGCACAGCTTGACGGAACATGTTATGTAACCAGACAATCTGTACATACTGCTGCAGCTGCCAGAAAAGCAAAAAAAGCAATCAGAAAAGCTTTTGAAAATTCCGCTCTCAAAAAGGGAACCTCTTTTATTGAAATTGTATCAACATGCAACTCAGGATGGAAACTCTCCCCTGTAAAAGCTAATGAATGGATGGTTGAAAACATGTTTCCAAAATACCCTGTCGGTGATATTAAAGATATTTAAAAGCAGTAAAATATGAAAGAAGAAATTATTATAGCAGGATTTGGAGGACAGGGTGTACTCTCTATGGGAAAGATACTTGCCTATTCCGGAATTATGCAGGGACAGGAGGTTACATGGATGCCTTCTTACGGACCTGAAATGAGGGGAGGAACTGCAAATGTGACTGTTATCCTCAGTGATAAAAAAATCAGTTCTCCATTATTAGGCAAGTTTGATACCGCCATAATACTTAATCAGCAATCAATGGATAAATTTGAAAATAGTGTAAAACCGGGCGGACTCTTAATTTACGATCCAAACGGTATTACCCGTCATCCTGTAAGGAAAGATATTTCAATATATTCTATTGATGCCGTTAATATTTCTGTTGAACTTGGGGAGTCAAAAGCATATAACATGGTTGTTATGGGTGCATTTTTAAAACTTAAACCCGTGGTTGAATACGAGAATGTAATTAAAGGTCTTAAGAAATCAATCCCACCAAGACACCACTCCCTCATTCCTTTGAACGAGAAAGCAATAAAAGCCGGGATGGAGAAACTGGTAAAGATTGTCTAATCACATCGAAATATTTATTAAAAAAAACTTTCACAAAAAATGTGAAAGTTTTTTTTTGCAGCTTAAGGATAGAATTTATTATCTTTGTGTTAAACACAACTGTAATATGGGTGAAGCATACCAGGCAGTCATTGGCAACCTGAAGATGAAAATTGAGCTGTTAATCTCAAAATACGAACAGGTTGTTTCTGAAAATCAGAGACTTCTATCTGAGCTCACTGATTGCAGAGCAGTGTTGGACAAGAGTATTAACAATATTAAAGATTTAGAAGAAAAAGTAAATAGATTACAAATTGCCGAAGCTTTCAGGTCTTCCTCAGGGGATGCCAGGGAGGCAAAGCAGAGAATTGGCCGGATAGTGAAGGAGATTGACAAGTGTATAGCTCTTTTAAATGACTAGTAACATGGAACAACAGTCTATCAGAATAAGCATAGCAGACAGATATTACTCCCTTAAAGTGGCACCCGCAGACGAAGAGAAGATAAGAGCCGCAGCCAGGGTAATAAATGAAAAGGTAGACCTGTACAAAAAAAGATATCTGAGCAGAGACACTCAGGATGCTCTGTCAATGGCTCTTTTGCAGTTTGTTATAAGACTGCTGGAAGCCGAACAGAGAGATGAGGCAGTTCAGATAACCGATGAAATACGTAACCTTGACACACTTCTTGATGAGTATATAAAAGCCAATCTTGCTTAAATAAAGGCATATAGATTAGCCGTTGGTTTAGCTCTTTGCCAAAATCAACATTAAACAATTACCGGGCGAACTCGGTAGTTAAAAACAGGCCTATTTACCCTTTGGGGGATTCCGTTTACGGGACGTTGGACGTTTGCGACATAAGCCGGAGCCCAAATCTTATTTATTAAGGTTTTCGATAAACAGCTTTACCAGCGGCTTTTTTTGACACAATACACACAATATATTACAAAATGGATATTATTTTATCAATTCTACTGCCTGCAATTGCCGGATTTGCTCTGGCATATTATGTAGGAAACAATATTATACTTAAAAAACGAAGAGAAGAGATCCTTAAAAACTCAGAGCTTGAAGGTGAAAACATAAAAAAAGAGAAGATCTTTCAGGCCAAGGAGAAGTTTCTCCAGCTAAAGAGCGAGCATGAACAGCTGATAATGGAGAAAAACAACCAGGTTACCCAACACGAAAACCGGTTGAAACAGAGAGAACTGGTACTTAATCAACAACAATCAGAACTTCAAAAGAAGCAGAAAGAGGCAGATTCAATGAAAGATCACCTCAAGGCTCAGTCAGAACAC
>JALNXR010000229.1 GCA_023230265.1 Bacteroidales bacterium
AAATCATTACAGAGGTACAAAAGGGTAATAAATGCATACGGCCCGACTGAGGCCTCTGTCTGTGCCTCTTATTACATTGTTCCGGCGGATTCGGAATTTACCGGCACGGTACCTGTGGGAAGGCCTGTTGCCGGGACTTCAATATACATAATGAATAATAATCTGGAGCTTCTTCCTCCGGGATTTGAGGGCGAGTTATGCATTTCAGGTCCTGACCTGGCATTAGGATATCACGGCAATCAGGAGCTCACAGATAGCAGATTTGTGAATGATCCCCTCTTCCCCGGAAGAAGAATGTATCGTTCGGGTGACAGGGCCAAATGGCTGCCGGATGGAAACATAGAGTTTCTTGGCAGAAATGACGATCAGTTGAAAATAAAAGGGAACAGAATTGAGACAGGCGAAACAGAAAGTCATCTGAAAAACTTCCCGGAAATTAAAGATGCAGTGGTGTTGGATGTTGAAGTAAAGGGATCAAGGGAACTCGCAGCATTTTTAGTGACCAAAGAAGAGATGAACCAAAAGGAGATAAGATTGTATCTTTCTAAGTTTCTTCCCGGGTACATGATACCTGAATATTATCTTAAAGTGGATTCTTATCCGTTAAATCAAAACGGAAAGGTTGACAGGGATAGTTTAAGGCAAACCTTTTATTCTGCTTATAAAGGTAATCAGTCTGATAAAAGATCTGTGATTGATAACAGTGCAATGTCTGATCTGGAGATAAAATTTATATCTCCTGTTTCAGAAGTTTTGGGAATTGAAAATCCCGGACCGGAGGATAATTTCTTTGAGTCAGGGTGTGACAGCCTTAAAATTGCAAGGCTGATAACCAGAATCAAAAAAGAGCTGGGTTTTGAAATCAGCTTTAAAACAATATTCGATGACCCTACTATAAGAGGAATTGCGTCTGCAGCAAAACCTTTTGAAGAAGAGTTCAAAGGAGAGATCATCCCTGTGAAAAAGAGAGATTATTATCCCCTCTCAAACGCCCAGAAAAGACTTTGGATACTTGCTCAGGACAGGGAGAATGCGGCAGTTTACAATATGCCGGTTCCCCTGTTGCTGGAAGGAGAGATCGATATTAAAAGATTTATCAAATCGGTACAGACAGTAATAGACAGGCATGAGATACTCAGAACAATATATCCTGTAATTGAAGGCACTCCTTATCAGATGATACTCAACAGCCAGGGGCCCTGTTTCACAGAGGTTGATCTTTCTGATTATCCTGAATCTGATGAAAAAGCCAGACATTTGGTAAACAATGAAATTTCAAGGCCTTTTGACATCTCATGTGAAGTGCCGGTGAGGGTTCTGCTGTTGAGAACAGGGAAAATGAGCCGGGTATTCCTTTTGATGATACACCACATTGCGGGAGACGGGATCTCAGTCTCTATACTAATGGATGAGATTTCCCTGGAATACAATTCAGACTTATCCGGGAAAGAAGAACCCTCACCGGGGCGATTCAGGGTGGGATATAAAGAGTTCTCTGTTTATGAGCAGGAGTTGACAGAGAGCGTAAAATATCAGAAGCAGAAGAGTTACTGGGCCGGTAAGCTTAAAAAGCCACTCTCTGTGCTCAATCTGCCCTGTGACAGACCCAGACCTGCAGTTAAAACATATCCGGGTGAGTATAAATTTGCCACTCTTGATAGTTCTCTGTCCCGGTCAGTGGTTAAATTCAGCAGGGAAAACCATATAAGCACCTTTGCCTTTTTGCTGTCTGCAGTAAATGTTTTGCTCAGAAAATATACGGGACAGGAGGAGATAGTGACCGGAATGCCGCTTTCCGGAAGAAATCTCAGGGAAACGGAAAAGATGATCGGCCTGTTTCTGAACACAGTCGTCCTTAGAAACAAAATTGACAGTTCCTCTACATTCAGAGAGCTTTTGGAATCCACGGCAAATATGATGTCAGAAGCAATTTCAAACGGAGACTACCCGTTTGACCTTCTTGTACGGGAGCTGGATCCGGAGAGGGACACCTCAAGAGCCCCTCTTTTTGATGTGCTGGTACAATATCAGAATCAGGATCTTACAGAGTTAAAAATTAACGGTGCCAGATCTTCCCTGTATATGGCAAGTATGCCGTTTGCAAAGTTTGACCTGACCTTTACTTTTGCCGAAAAGGCAGAAGTAATTGAATTCAGCATAGGTTATAACACTGATCTTTTCTTTGAATCCAGAATAGAAAGAATGGCAGGACATCTAATCAATATAATTTCCGGGGTTATACAGAATCCGGAAATTCCTGTCAGCAGAATCTGCATAATGGAGAGCTCAGAGACAGAGGCTGTTCTGTCACTGTCAACCGGGAAAGAAGTTGGGACATCTGTAAGAAGTGTTGTAGAATTATTTGAGGAACAGGTAGATAAAAATCCCTTCCACACTGCTCTTGTTTTTGAAAACAAGAGGCTTACATACAAGCAGATGGCTGAGAAGATAAATCATCTCTCTTCTAAAATCAGAAGCACTGTAAATATTGGCAGGGATGATATTATTGCAATAATAGCCGGACGGTCGGAATTGTTTGTTACTGCAATAATGGGTGTGCTCAGGTCAGGTGCTGCATACATGCCGGTGGATCCATCCCTTCCGCCGGAAAGGATTGGGTACATGCTAAGGGAGAGCAGAACAAAGCTGATTCTGACGGATGGAACGGTTGATTTTGAGACTGTTCTTGCACCGGTTAGAGAGATGCAGGTTAAAGTTCTGGATATTAGTGCTGTCTCTGACTCGATTTATCCGGATAATGTAACCGGTGCATTTAAGGCAGACCCTGACTCTCTCGCATATCTGCTGTATACTTCTGGCTCTACGGGCACTCCAAAAGGGGTGATGATAGAACACAGAAGTATCTCCAACCTTGTCTCCGGGCTGGCTCAAACCGTTTATCCGGGAGGGGAGCCTGCACAGAATTTTGCACTTCTCTCTCCTTTTGTGTTTGACGCATCGGTAAAACAGATGTTTTTTGCACTGTCCAACGGTCACTCTCTTGATATTGTACCTGACGAGGTAAGGCTTAACGGCAGAAAACTTCTGGATTACTACCGGGAGCATAAAATTGACATCTCCGACGGTACCCCTGCACATCTTGAGATATTGCTGGAAGAGCTGGCTTACGGTGGAGAGAGATACCTTCCGCGCAAATTTGTAATAGGAGGTCAGCAACTAAGGTATGATACAGTTAAAAAACTCTTTGAAATAGCTGGTGATAAGCAGCTTGTAATAAACAATGTGTACGGGCCGACCGAGTGTTGTGATGTGTCATCTGCATTTGAGATAACTAAAGAGAAGGTTGACGGTTTTGCAGGATTTGCATTTGGTCCCATGCCTGTCGGAAGACCATTGAACAATGTGAGCATATTCATTGCAGATTCAAACCTTATGCCTGTGCCTGCCGGGGTGGAGGGAGAGCTGTGCATTGCAGGAGAAGGTCTTGCCAGAGGGTATATCGGAAAAGAAGATCTGACAAAAGAGAAATTTCTTTTAGCTGTATTCGGCAGAAATTTAAGAGTTTATAAAACCGGGGATATTGGCCGTTTTCTTGAGAGCGGTGACATTCTGCTCACGGGAAGATCTGACGATCAGATTAAACTCAGGGGATACAGAATTGAACTGGATGAGATTGAAAACTGCATAAGGAGTTTCCCGGATATCAGATCGGCAGCAGTTACAACTGTTGGAGCTGAAGCGACTCTTGAGATAGCAGCCTACTACACTGCCGGGAAAAAATTCGGGTCTGAGGAGCTCAGTAAATATCTCTCTTCGCGTCTGCCATCCTACATGATACCGTCATATTTCACGGAACTGGACACAATGCCTTTGTCCGCAAACGGAAAGACAGACAAAAAGGCCCTTCCGGCACCTGTCCGCACCAGTTCTGAGACACAAAGAGATTCAAAACCGGAAGATCTTCTGGAAGAGAAGCTTTGCTCAATATGGGCAGATCTGTTACAGATAAAATCAGTAGGTGTCAGTGACAATTTCTTTAACCTGGGAGGTCACAGCTTAACAGCAATCCGTCTTATTTCAAGAATACACAGAGACTT
>JALNXR010000230.1 GCA_023230265.1 Bacteroidales bacterium
GGAACCGGCACCTGGGTTTTGAACAACGAATTCAGCAACGACCTCAGGCATAAAGAGAATGTATATGCCGCATACATCTCTGTATCAGGCATGTTTGCAGAGAGATTGCAATACAGTTACGGTGCAAGAGGAGAGTATTTCACCTCTGATTTTGATCAATTAAGCACAGGTGAAAATATCTATGACGAGAGGTTTTCCCTGTTTCCTTTCCTTTCACTCAAACTTGGACTGGGTGCAGAAAACACACTGTCAGCAATCTACAACAGGAGGGTAACAAGACCTACATATCCTCAACTAAACCCATACATCAACCAGATTGACCATATTACTTATGAGTCAGGCAATAAATGGGTCAGACCGGAACTGACAGATAAAGCAGAACTCTCTCTTTCATTCAAAAAAGGTAAGATATCACTTAATACGGGGTTCTATCTGAGCCACACCAAGGATCATATTGCACAGGTCACCAATGTAATCTCAGCCAACGGTAGCACCTCCGGCAACAAACTACTTATAACTTATGTAAATGTGCCTCATTATTATAAGCCGGGAATTTACATTGACTGCCAGTTGAATTCCAATGGGAAAATCTCAATAAGTCCATCAGTTTCCGTTTACTACAATAAGTTTATAGATAATGCTCCCGATCCGGCTGAGTTAAGGGAGAACAATCTTACCCTTGATGCGTCTGGTTTTACCGCCACAGGCAGCCTGCGTTTCAATTACTACCCTGATAAAAAGACAGATTTGCAGCTCTTTTACTCTTACATTTCCGGACAATCTCTTCCCAGGTTTAATGTCGATGAGTATCACACAGCTGACGTCGCTCTTAAAAGAAGATTCTTAAAGGGAAAAATTACCGGAACACTTTCCGTTTCTGATATTTTCAACTCAAAGAAGTGGAACATAAGCAGCAACAATGAGATTTACAGACTTACAAATAACAGTAAGAGCGACTCCAGGATTGTATGGCTGGGGATGACTCTCAATCTTAACTCTTTTAAAATCAAGCAGCCAAAAGGTGAGCCCCAGACCTCGGAGGAGGGTTTAATTAAGCTGGGATATTGATTGATTAATATTTTTTTATAATATCTGTAACCGGCCTTTTTCAAATCTCATAACCTCTTTATAACAGACTCCATCGTCAATTTTAACGGTCCGGACCAATGAAAGTTAGCAGTTCTTTAGTAAGTTCTTTCCCTCTGTTACAGTTAATAAAAAAGACAAATCCTGTTTGTGAATCTCGGTAGAACTCAAAATATGACTGGAATCTGTTGCCATTGTTGCCACTGTGGAAATATTTGGGGCCGTAGGGTGTATTACTAAGCCTTATACCCAGGCAGGCTGTTGTATTGTCATCGACCTTAATCTGAGGAAGTGCCATTTTATTAAATGTGCTGTTTTCCTCAAGACTCTCTTTCATCATCATAATTATAAATTTAGAGTAATCTCTCGCTTCTGTTCTCATACCGTAAGAGACCCACGCCCTGTCCAGCTCTTTGTGACCGGAAACCTTTCCGTCAGTATGACCGACTGATGCATTTGCTCTTAAATAATCGTTATCAGTAAAAAAAGAAGTTTTAATATCATTCTTTACAAAAACCTCTTTACTTATAACACTTTCTGCCCTTTCACCTGTTATCTTTTCAACTACATAGCCAAGATATTCGAATGCCTCTCCTGAGTAGAGATATTTACTCCCGGGATCAGATTCAAAGACAAGCTTTTCTCCTTTTGGTCTCCAGTTCGGAAGACCTGTCATGTGGCTCAACACCATCCTGGCAGTAACCTGTTTATGCCGGGGATCATTCTTGATATCCTGGTATGTGAAATATTTATATAATGGTCTATCTAAATCTATCAAGCCTTTATCTGTCAGCCTGATTACTGTGTATGCAAAAACAGGCTTAGTCATAGAAGCGGCCTCAAAGAGAGTATTAGAGTCCACCTTGTCACCAGTCACGATATCTTTAACACCGCTTACCCTGTAATAGACCACTTTTCCGTCATTTATCACTGCTAGTGAAATTCCTGTAATCTCAAGTGAATCAATCTTTCTATCAAGAAATTTATCTATTTGCTCCGCAGTGACAAAAGTGTCATCTGCTCTTTTAATCTGTGAATAGACTGTATCCGTAAAAAATGAAAAAAACAGAAAAAAAGAGAGATGTAAAATTTTATTATATTTCTTTATTAATCCAAACATTTCAATCAAATAGCTCTTTAAATTCTCCCGAACCGGCACCAGCTCCTCCTGCATCTTTATCTTGGGTCACATTAATAATCAATGACGCCTGATTATGGATAGATCCGGATGTAATAGTAATTGTTCCGTTCCTGATTTCGGATGAACCGTTTGGTGTTGCCTTGACTGTGAGTTTATTTCCATCTCTTGTTACAGTTATCCACTCCTGATCAACAGAAAAACTCCAGCTTGACTGGTTAGTTGAGATAGTTACTGTTGTAGCAGCTCCCTGGTTTGAAAGTTCAATCACATTTTTTGATGCAGATACAGAAGCCTGTGTCACACCCTGTTGAGTAAACGTCACTGTAGCATTAGCACTGTTTTCTCCTATTCCGGCTATAACTGTTACCAGAGCATTTCTGGAATATGGATACGTATTGCCGGATGCAGAGATTGTCAAAACTGAACCTTGTTTGTAAAAAGTGAGCCAATCCTGATCGACTGTATAACTCCAGCTGCTCTGGTTTGTTAAAATTGTAACAGATACAGAGGCGGACTCGCTGGTTAATGAAAATGAATTTGATGATAATGACAAAGTTGCTGGTGAGGCTCCGCCTTGTGTTACAGTGATTGAAGCCGTTATAAGATTTTCAGGGCCGGCATTAATTGTAATATTCCCGGTCCTGGAAGAAATATTTTGATTCGGAGTAGCTGATATGCTCAGAACATTACCGTGTTTTGATACAGTGACCCAGTCCTGATCAGTTGAATAACTCCAGGAGGGTTGATTTGTTGTAACTGTAACTGTCTGGACAGTTCCATCTCCTGAAATTGAAAGTGCTGCGGAAGAGACAGAAAGTTCAGGTGTAATTTCCTCCTTAACACATGAGAACAGAAGTAACCCTGTAATTACAATAAAAACATAGCTCAAAACTCTTTTCATATCAAAATCCTTAATGTTATTTATCAATTTGTAGTTCTGTAATTAATTGTACAAGTTGTCAGTATTTATCAGCTTTGTTGTCATAGCTGGCTGTCTTCTGAATAATTAACAATTACCATGTCAAGATGGTAATTCCTTGTTGGAGTAAGACCGTTAATTTCTACAGGTAAGGGAGTGCTGCTATTGTCATGATTTTTGTCTATTTGACATCCTGACAATGACAACAACAGAACTAATAATATACTTACAAATCTCATCCTTATAAATTAATAATGAACTAAGCACTAAAACAGCTCTTCATAACTCCCTGAGCCTGCACCTGTTCCTTCCGGCCTTTTATCCTGCTCTACCCTGATTGTAGCAGAGGCTTTATTCACGCCTGACCCTACGTTTACAGTAACAGTCCCTGTCCTTTTCTCCGAATTGGGATTAGGTGCAGCCGTAATTATAAGCAATCCTTGGTGCAGAGTTGCCTGAATCCACTCTTTATCTGCAATAAAACTCCAGGAAGGCTGATTGGTCCTAACTGATATTGTAGTTGTTGAGACACCCTCGTGAGTAAGCGCTACAACATTCTCTGATACTGATACTGTTGCCGGGATAACACCTTCCTGGGTAACCGTCAGTACCATTGTTTTTGTATTGACTCCTTCGCCTGCAACTACAGTTATACTGGCGATTCTGGTTGCCGGATATATATTTGCTGTAGCACTAAATGTAAGAACATCTCCAGCTCTGGTTACGATAAGCCAATCCGCTGCACTGGAGTAACTCCAGAGAGGTTGATTAGTGTTTATTGTAACTGTGGCGGCGTCTCCCTTTTGATTTATAGTGACATTTTCTGGAGTGAAAGAAAGTGTTGCAGGTATGACACCCTGTTGGGTTACTGTAATTGTCCTTGTAGCAGCATTATAATTC
>JALNXR010000231.1 GCA_023230265.1 Bacteroidales bacterium
TGCAGCAATTCACGATATGAAAAGGGCAGCCGGGATTTCGCCGGGCTTCCCTTATATCTACTATAATCTCGGGAACCTGTACTGTCTCTCGAACGACCTTCCGGAGGCCATAGTTCAATATTCAAAAGCTCTGGAACTATTTCCCTACATAGGTGAAGCTTACTACAACAGGGGATTGGTGCTGATCTACCTTAAAGACAGGGAAAAGGGCTGCATAGATCTAAGCAAGGCCGGAGAGCTTGGAATTGAGGATGCCTACAGCGTAATTAAAAAATATTGTATTAAAGAGGATAATTAAAGCAAAGAATCTATTTTTTTCTGCTTTTCCTCAGGCTGTTTACAGATCTTATCATTGCCTCATCCCGCGCAATATACTTGATAGCCACTATTGTAAACAAGAGTGAAACCAGGGGGAAGAGTGCAGTTACGCTAAAAACGCTCTCCTGGGGTCTGGTAAAGAAGAGATAGAGTATCCATGTCTGGTATGAGGCGATCACTACCGCATTGAATACCGACAATCTTATCTGAAGCATGCGGTGACGATAGAGGAATATTGTTAACAGGGAGATCAGAGTCGTAATTATTATCAGAATGATAAATGGGGTAAAACCTATGTATTTTACCTTCTCACTAAGATTATAGGCCATAGTCGAAAAAAAGTGACTCCCGCTTAGTAAAAATACTCCCAAAAGAAATAGTGTCTGGATCCTTTGTATCATACCTGATTCTGTTGTTATAAGTCATTCTTTGACAAATCTACAAAATTTATCTGAGAGATTAAGCGCGTTGTTCATAGGAATTGCTGTATGTCCCTCTTTATCTGTTATATATTATTTCTGAAAAAATCGAATGCTCCCTGTCATTATTGATTGTAAGGCCGGATATAGTTTATTGACAATTATAATTTGTTTAGGTGATTTTTTAAATACATGACTCTAATATTATAGAAAGATGAAAATTATTTAAACATGGAACCAAATACTAAAAAAATATTATCTGATTTAAAAATCAAGTCTATGGAAGATGCCGTAAATTCTTCCAAAGATAAAGTCTATGACATATTTGTCTTAAAAAGAGATAAGTACGAAAAAAGAAAACGGCACAAACGAAGGTTACAAATTTTTTCTTCAATTGCAGCGGTATTAACTGCATTCTACATAATAGGATCCTTATATAGTAATGGGCTTATCAATCTTGGAGATAAAATTGAGATAAAGACCGGGGGAAGTTCTCTTTCTAATATTATACTTCCGGATGGAACCAGAGTATGGCTCAATTCAAACAGCAAATTGATCTATCCGGAAAATTTCTCGAAAAATAGCAGAAGGGTAATGTTATACGGAGAGGCTTGTTTCAAAGTAATCAAGGATAAAAAACACCCTTTTATAGTTGAAACTTCAAAATCACGCATACAGGTCCTTGGAACTACATTTAATGTCAAGGCGTATGCAGGCGAAGACAAGGAAGAGACAACTCTTCTGGAAGGTTCTATAGAGGTTCGCAATAATAACTCAGATAAGAAAAATAAAATTATCCTTTCACCGGGACAACAACTCACTACTTCAGAAAAAGAGATGAGTTCTACAATCAGAATAGTGGATGCAGAAAAAGTTTCGTCCTGGAGAGATGTGAATTTTGTATTTATCTCCGCCACTTTTGAAGATATGATTAATCAGCTCGCTAAACACTTCAATCTTGCTGGTGTAGAAATAAAAGGTGCAAACCTGTTAAAAACCACATACACCGGAAAATTCAATACTCTTGATTCTATTGAGGAGATACTTGATGTTATAAAAGAAGTAGAAGAATTTGAATACAAGATAATTGATAATAAATTGTTAATAACAGAGCCACAATTATAATAACATCTATAACGACTAAATTTTAACACTATGAATTTTAGGTTTCCTACAAAATGTTGTATCCAGATTGTGCTTTATTGTATTATCATACAATTATTTACAATCCCGGTAAATGCAAAAGAAAAAAATAATTGCTCAAATATTGTGACGGTTCAGGATAGTCTCAATCTGAACTTTCACGATACAGAACTAATTGAAATTCTCGAATATATTGAGACACATTCAGGATACCTTTTCTTTTATAAGGAAAAGGATATAAACCTCTTGAAAAAGATAACTATAAATGCCAAATGTAAAGATGTATTTGAAGCGATGCGTATCTTATCAGGCAAATCAGGGGTTAAATACAAGATAATCAAGAAGAACATTGTGCTTTACAATAACCATAAGGTCGGCAATGATACAAAGCTGGAAACGATGGACATGCTTGATAAAAACAAGTCTGGTTTGAAACAGGATCGTATAGCTTCACCTTTTCTGACAATAACACCTGTAAAAAAACAGGAATTAGCTGAGTCTTCAGATAAAAACGGTTTGAAGCAACCTTCCATGGCTACAGAAAAAGTAAAATTAAACATTAAGATAGTCTCAGAAAAAGACAGAGTGCCAATAGAGAATGCTTCAGTGGTGGTTAGTCCTTATAATCTCTGGGCAATAAGCGACAATAAAGGAATCTGTATTATTGAGAATGTGCCTTCCGGAGAGGTCGAAATCACTATACACCTCCTTGGTTATGAAGTAGAGAAGAGAAAACTTATACTTAATGCAGGTATAAACGAGCAAATAGAAGTATCACTAAAAGAGACTTCGCTGGCGCTAAGCGAAGTAAATGTGGTCGCAAGATCTTCGAAAGCCGGGGAGGCAACAGGTTCTTACATTGCCAGACAGGCTTTGGATCATCTGCAGGCAACAAGTTTAAAAGATATACTCCAACTCATACCAGGACAATTAATCAGCTCAAATCCCAGTTTGAATAAAATAGGTCAATTCTCAATAAGAACGATTGATGATGACAATAACAACGCTTTTGGTTCATCGATAGTGGTGGATGGAATTCCTGTTTCAAATAATGCAAATATGAACCTCAGCGGTAAAGGAGGTTCTTACAGCGTTGCCGGAAAAGGTGTGGATCTCAGGAGTCTGGGGACTGACAATATAGAGTCCATTGAGGTTATAAGAGGTATTGCATCTGCTGAATATGGAGATATGAGTTCAGGCACACTTATAATAAACAGTAAAATAGGAACAACACCTTTGGAGATTAGAGGCAAGATAATGCCGGGGATAAGCCAGATATATGCCGGGAAAGGTTTTCACACAGACAATTTTGGGAACATCAATATTTCTGCGGATTATGCGGGTGGAAACAGCGATCCCAGATATTCTACCGATACTTACAAGAGAGTGAACAGTTCCATTATTCATACCAAAAATCTTTTTGACGGCATTTGGAACATTACCACAAAGGTTGGTTTAAACTATATTAAAGACTGGAGCGGAAGTGATCCCGATGATCCTATCCAGGGGCAATATTCTCAGTCAAAAGATCTGTCATTGACCTTCTCCCATTCAGGGAGAATTAGTCTGAACACACTTTTTGCAAGGACTTTAAAATACGATATAGGATACACAAATCAAACATCTGACTCATATACAATAAAGTCTGTGAATTTGGCATCAGGCCCCCAACCTTTATATAGTGCAAAAAATAACTCCACACAAGAAACATTCCTCTTACCTTCTCAATACATCGCATCAGGAGGTACAAAAGGGAAACCAATTATTTTTTATGCCAAGGTAAGTGACAATTTCTTCCTTGGATACGATAAATTTAAAAATAATATAAAAATAGGTCTGGAATTTCGTAACGAAGGGAATAAAGGGGACGGATATTATTTCGATAACCCGGAAAGACCACTAACCATTACCAACAACAGAACAAGATCTTTTAAAGACATACCTTTCCTTACACAGGTTTCAGGATTCATTGAGGATAACATAGTACTTAAACTTGGAAAAACAGATTTGAAAATGCAAGCCGGGCTGAGATACACCACTATTCAACCAGGAAAGAATGAATCAAAGAATGTACTGACTCCCAGAATAAATTTTGTTTATTCTCCGTTTAGAATTCTTGACTTACGATT